>NZ_VIDT01000509.1 GCF_006519715.1 Ideonella azotifigens | reverse complement strand
GGACGCCGACCTGACCCAGGCCGCCACCCAGGGCGACCCGACCGCCTTCCTCGCCGCCGCGCGCAAGCGCATGGCCGGCCGCAGCCTGGTGGACCACGCGCTGGAACTGCTGCGCCTGGGCCGCACCTCCATCACCGAGGCCCTGCGCATGGCCTCGGACGTGGACAACTCGGGCCACTGAAACCCATGGCCACCTATGCCTGGCGCGGCCGCAACAGCCGCGGCGAACTGATCACCGGCAACAGCGAGGCCGAGAGCGACAACATCGTCGCCGACCAGCTGCTGGCCAGCGGCGTCACGCCGATTGCCGTCACCCTCACCGAGCTGGCCGCCGCCGTCAGTGGCGAATCCACCGGCTCGCCCGCGCTGCAGGCCCTGCTGGGCAACAAGGTGACCGGCGAAGACACCCTCGTGCTGTCGCGCCAGCTCTACACGCTGCAGAAGGCCGGCGTGCCGCTGCTGCGCTCGCTCAACGGCCTGCAGGCCTCGTCCGACAAGCCGGCGCTGACCCGGCTGCTGGCCGACCTGCGCGCCAGCCTGGACCAGGGCCGCGAACTCTCGGCCGCGCTGGCCCGGCATCCGGACATCTTCAGCGCCTTCTATGTGGCCATGGTGCAGGTGGGAGAGATGACCGGCAAGCTGACCGAGGTCTTCCAGCGCCTGGCCGACCACATGGCATTCGAGCTGGACACCCGCGCCCGCATCAAGCAGGCGCTGCGCTACCCGATGATGGTCGGCATCGCCATCGTCGCGGCACTGGTGGTGATCAACATCTTCGTGCTGCCCACCTTCGCCACGATGTTCGCCGGCTTCAAGACCGAGCTGCCGCTGATGACGCGCGTGCTGCTGGGCGTGTCGTCCTTCACGGTGCACTGGTGGCCGCTGCTGCTGGCCGGCAGCGTCGGCGGTGTGATGCTGCTGCGACAGTGGCTCGCCACGCCGGAGGGTCGCTACCTCTGGGACCGGAAAAAACTGCGCCTGCCCATCATCGGCCCCATCGTGCTGAAGGCCACGCTGGCCCGCTTCGCCCGCAGCTTCGCAATGGCCTCCAAGAGCGGCGTGCCCATCAGCCAGGCCATGACGGTGGTGGCCCGCACGGTGGACAACGCCTGGATCGGCTCGCGTGTCGAGCAGATGCGCGACGGCGTGGAGCGCGGCGAAAGCATCTCGCGCTGCGCAGCCACCGCGGGCGTGTTCACCCCGGTGGTGCTGCAGATGATCGCCGTGGGCGAAGAAACCGGCGAGCTGGACACGCTGCTGGTCGAGATTGCCGACATGTACGAACGCGAGACCGACCACGCGATCAAGGGCCTGTCCTCGGCGATCGAGCCCATCCTGCTGCTGGTCATCGGTGCCATGGTGCTGGTGCTGGCGCTCGGCGTTTTCATGCCGCTCTGGGGCATGGGCCAGGCCGCCATGGGACATTCATCGTGAATGTAAGTGCGCCCTCAAGCCGGGCAAAGGCCCGCCGATAACAGGCTCACGCTGCCATCAACCCTGGGCGAGGTCGGCGATCCAAACCCTTTGCGGCCCGCCCGCCGCGCGACTCGAAAGGTCTCACTCATGCACACCCGCCATCGCACCCGCAACCTGCAACCGCTGCGCCTGAACGCCGGCTTCACGCTGATCGAACTGGTGATGGTCATCGTCATCCTGTCGGTGCTGGCCTCGGTCGCGATCCCGAAGTTCATAGACCTGGGCTCTGACGCCAAGGCCGCCGCGCTGTCAGGCGTGGCCGGCTCGCTGAGCTCGGCCTCGGCTGTGAACTACGCCAGCCGCAAGGCCAAGGCGACCAACGGCAACGCCGTGGCGAACTGCACCGACGTGGCCACCTCGATGCAAGGCAACACCCTCCCGACCGGCTACACCATCACCGCTGCTGCCGTGGCAGTGGACACCACGGTCAACTGCACGCTGACCCAGACCTCCACCAGCAACACCACGACCTTCCAGGCCATCGGCATCCTCTGATTGGTTCTGGCCTGAACGAAGCCCGCTGTTGACTGCCATGCGCCCTGCATCGCGCATCCGCAGCGCCGGCTTCACGCTGATCGAACTGGTGATGGTGATGGTGATCACCGCGGCCCTGGCCGTGGTGGCGCTGCCGAAGTTCCCCGACGTGGGCAACTGGCAGGTCATGGCCTATGCCGACAATGTGGCCAGTGCGCTGCAGAGCGCGCGCCGCGTGGCGCTCGCGCAGCGGCGGCCGGTGGTGGCCACGCTGACCTCGACCGGCGTGACCGTGGCCTACGTGGCTGGCGGCAGCATTGCCAGTCTCGCGTGCCCAGCTGCGTACAGCCCTTGCATGCTGGAGTCCGGCACCCGCAGCATCACCTTCAACGCCAGCAACAGCGGCGCCTCGGTGAGCTCCACCGGCGGCACGCTGACCATGACCTTCACGCTCGGCAGCGGCACCGCCCGCGTGCTGCAGATCGAGACCGAAACAGGCCTGGTTCGCGTGCTTTCTTGAGGCACTGCCGCAGCGGCTGCCGCCCTAGCATGCTGGCACCGTGCGCTTGCCTGCCCATTCCGCCCTCCGCCATGCCGACCGCCCCGGCCGCCTGCAGCTGCAGACGGGCCAGCGCGGGCTTTCGCTCATCGAGCTGGTGATGCTGATCATGGTGCTGGGCATTGCGCTCACCGCCATCCTGCAGGTCTTCATCCAGGCCACCCGCGCCAGTGCGGACCCGCAACTGCAGCGCCAGGCGCTGGCCGTGGCCGAGTCGCTGATGGAAGAGGTGCAGCTGATGCCCTTCACCTGGTGCGACCCGGACGACGCCAACGTCGACACCGCCACCAGCACTGCCGGCTGCGCCAGCGTGGTCGAGGTCATCGGCCCGGAAGGCGGCGAGCAGCGCTCGGGCACGCCACAGTTCGACAACGTCAACGACTACAACGGCCTCACGCTCAGCGGCATCACCGACATCAGCGGCAACGCCGTGCCCGGGCTGTCCACCTACACCGCGGCAGTGAAGGTGGCCAACGCCGCGCTGGGCAGCGTGGCCAGCAGCGAGGCGCTGCAGATCACCGTCACCGTCACTGGACCGAACGGCGTGCAGGTCACGCTGGACGGCTTCCGCACCCGCCACGCTCCCAATGCCGGCCTTTGAACAGTGCCCCCAGGTCCGAGCTGCGCTCGGCCCGCCCCCCGAGGGGGTCAAGGAAGCTTGGGGCGGCCCGGCGCTTCCTTGTGGCCGCACGATCCACCGTCATGCCCAACGTGGCTTTACGCTGATCGAAGCCGTGATGGTCATCGTGCTGAGCGGCATCATCGTCGGCATCGTTGCCAAGTTCATCGCGGTGCCGGTGCTGGGCTACCTCTCGGCGAATGCGCGCGCCAACCTGGCCGACACCGCCGATGGCGCGCTGCGCCGCATCGGCCGCGAGCTGCATGCCTCGCTGCCCAACAGCGTGCGCGTCAACAGCGCCGGCACCGAAGTCGAGCTGATCCCGGTGACGGCCGCCGCGCGCTTCATGACCGAAGGCAGCGGCGCGCTGGAGTTCGGCGTCACCGACACCGACTTCGACCTGATGGGCCCGCCCATCGCGCTGGCCGCCAACCAGTGGTTCGTGGTCTACAACCTCGGTGCCGGCATCACCGGCTCGGACGCCTACGCCGCGAGCAGCAGCGCCGCCGATCAGGCCGCGTCCAACCGCCGCAGCATCAGCTCGGGTGCCGGCTCGGTCTCGCATCTGACGATTGCCTCGGCGGCCGGCCTGCCGGTGTCCGACTATGCCGCGCCATTCCGCGGGTTCGTCGTCAACGCCCCGGTCACCTTCCGCTGCGATCTTTCCGCCGGCACGCTGACCCGCTACAGCGGCTACGGCTTCAACGCCGCCCAGCCGGACCCTCCCAGCGGCGGCAGCAGCGCGCTGCTGGCCAGCGGCGTCACCGCCTGCCAGTTCAGCATGGACGCGGTGGCCGTGGCCGCCCGCGCGGCGCTGGTCAGCCTGCGCCTGCAACTCAGCACGACCACGACGAGCGGGACCGAAACCGTCTCCCTGCACCATGCCGTCCACATCGACAACCTGCCCTGAGCGCGAAGCTGCGCAGCGCGGCTTCACGATGGTCACGATGATCTTCGTGCTGGTGATCCTAGCCGCG
>NZ_VIDT01000508.1 GCF_006519715.1 Ideonella azotifigens | reverse complement strand
CCGTGCGGCTCATTGCGCGCCCCCGGCCGATGCAGCCGAAGCCACGTCAGTGGCCGCTGAGCCGGCCACCAGCTCGGGCAAGACCAGGCCGCGCAGGCTCTTGGCTCCGCCGCCATTGCCAGCGGCCGTTGGCGCCGCAGCGCCGGGCATGGTGATCGCACGGTACTGCACCGCGATCGATTGCTTGCCCTCGCCCCAGCGCAGCTCGCGCACGCCATCCGGCAGCTTGCTGACCTGCGCAGCCTCGATCAGGCGCTCGAAGCCGAAGGCGCCCGGCGCACTGAAGACCTCGACCGTGCGGTTGTCCGGCGTCAAGCCGGTGATGCGCACACCCGGCGCACCGTTCGCATTGGGCCAGACGAAGTTGGTCCACTGGGCCGCGCCGTTGCGGTAGCGCAGTGCCTGGCCGTCGATCTCGACGGTGTATTCCAGGAAGCCCGGTGCGCCCAACGGCAACAGCTGGAAGGCCGATTGCGCAGACCCTGCCGCAGCGGCACCGCCGGCATTGCCCGCAGCGCCGTCCAGCGTGGCCACCCAGGTCGGGAAGCCGTTGACGAACTCGGTGCGCAGGTGCAGGCCCTGGTTGGCCCACAACCGTGGCGAGATGGCGTCCCCGCGCCGCGTGACCAAGGGGCCCAGCGCCTCGCTGGCGAACTTGGCCACGCCACCCGACGGGCCGAACACCCGCGCGACCTCGGTAGCGCTGGCCTCGATGCGCGAGGACGAATCGAACGGGTACTTGCCCGCCAGCGATTGCTGGAAGGGCTGCAGCACCTGCGCGGTCCAGAGCCGGTTCAGCTCGGTTTCGGCCGGCGGCACCAGCACGCCAAAGGCCTGCATCAGCGGCCGCACCAGCATCGGCTTCAGCGTGGCCTTGGCCGAGTCGCTGGCGCCGGTCAGCATCTGCTCCTCGACGAAGCGCAGCGCCTCAGCCAGCTCCGAGCCGCTGCCTTCCAGCGTGGCGGCCATCAGCTGACGCGCGGCCGGGCCCGGGTCGCCCTGGTTCTTCATCTGGTTGAAGCGCGTGCGCAGCTTGCTCAGCGACTGCAGGTAGCCATCGAGCAGGCTGGCGCCGCCGTCGCGCGCGCTGGCAATGCGGGCCAGTGCCGCGAACTCCTGGCCCACCGGGCCCATCGCCACGCCTCTGTCGGCCCCCGACACGTTGACGCCCACCTCCACCCGCGCTGGCGCCATGCGCAGCACCGAACGCTTGATCCACTCGACCACGCCTTGCTGGGTCTTGGCGAGCTGCTCGTTGAGCACCGCCGGGTTGTCCCAGGAGGTCTGCTCGAACAGCGTGTTCATCAGCTTGCGCAGCGGCGACTCGGCGCTGTCGCCCAGCCGGTTCATCTGCGCCACGGCATTGTCGAAACCGGTGAACTCGGCCACCGACACACCTTGCATGAAGCGCTGCCACTCCGTGACGTACTCGGTCTTGTACAGGTCGGTCAGCGATTTGCGGATCTGCTCCGGGCTGCCTTGCAGCGACAGGTCGTCATGGGTCGAGGTCTTCAGCACCCAGTCGGCGCTTTGCAGCTCGTTGTTGGCGGCGTCCTTGAAGGCGTCGTTGACGTAGCCCTGCCAGGCTTCACGGGTGAAGGTGCCAGAGACCACATAGCTGCCGACCACGCTCTCCTTGCCGGCTTCGCCGACGATGCGCGCCACCGTCATCGACGGGTAGCGTGTCGACGCGCGGGCCTTGATGTCGGCATAGACACGCTCGAGTGCCGGCGTGCCCTGCACGACCTTGCGCAGGTTGTCGCGGGTCTGGTCGACCAGGCCGAAGTTGTTGTTCAGCGTCGGGAAGGCCGGATCGGCGATGTTGGACATCGAGAAGGTGATCATGCGCTCGGCGCTGCGCATCAGCTGCTCGCGCGGCAGGTTGCCGCGGTTGTCTTCCAGCCAGCCGCGCCAGAAGCGCGTGATCTGGTCCGTCATGTGACCCACTTCCATGCGCTGGCGCTCGGCCAGCATCAGGTAGGTCTTCAAGGCCTTGTAGGCGTCTTCCACATCGGTGGCCGAGGCCTGCACATAACGCGATGGCACGGCACCGGGCGCTGCCGGCACCACCGGCGCCGAGACCGCCGGAATGGCCTCTGCCGTCGCCGCGCTGGCCGCGACTGCGGCGGCGCTCACGCTGGTACTGGACGTGGCCGGCCGGCCCAAGGGCTTGAGCTGCCCGGCATGCTGGTTGACCTCGCGCAGGTAGCCCTCCAGCGCTTGCGCCACAGGCTCCAGCATCAGCTTGCGCACGCCGTTGAAATACTCGGAGCGCAGCTTGCGCTCCAGCTGCTCGCCCTGGTAGAGGCCCAGGCCGACCGACATCGGATGGTGGTCGCGCCAGGCGGCCAGCTCTTCGGCCCGGGTCTGGATCAGCTCCAGCGCCTGGATGCGCGAGGCCAGGTCGATCTGGCCCACCTGCAGCTTCACGGCCTTGTCCAGGTCGGCCTGCACGCTGGCCACCAGCTGCCGGTTGCCCAGGTAGGACCAGCTCCAGCCGGCCAGCACGGCGGCCAGCAGCACCACGCCGGCCGCGAAGCTGACCACGCGCAGCCGGGTCTTGCCGCGGCTGGCGTACTGGCGCACCAGGTTGCGGTCGGCGAACAGCACCTTGGCGAACAAGTCCTTCAGGAAGAAGCCGTTTTCGCTGGTGACCAGCGCGCCGCCGCGCTGGGCCGGCGGCAGCAGCGCAAACTGCTCGGCCACGCCATTGCGCGCACGCTGGCCCACGGCGCCCTGCTGCACCGCGCTGGTAAAATAGAAGCCGCGGAAGACCGGCCGGTACTGGTAGGGGTTCTCTTCGAACAGCGTGGCAATGAAGCTGCGCAGGACAGGCTGCGTGGCCGAGAACTCCAGCGGAAAGGCCAACACGGCAGGCGGCAAGGCCTTGCCACGGTTCAGCGACATGCGGGCCAGCGCCATTTCCTTCAAGCCGTCCTGCAACTCGTCGAAGTGGCCGTCGAACAGCTCCACTGCGTCCTTCGGGGTCTCGGGCTGGTAGGCCAGCGTGGCGCCCCAGGCGCGCTCGCGTTCCTTCGGGTCCTGGTCCTCGAAGAACTCCACAAAACCGGTGATCAGGTCGGCCTTGGTGAACAGCACATAGACCGGCGCAAAAACCTCCAGCGACTCGGTCAGCTCCTGCACGCGCTGGCGCAGGTTCTTGGCCAGGCGGATCACCGCATCGGGCTTGGCCTCGGTCAGCTCGGCCAGGCTGGCGGCGATCAGGATGCCGTTGATCGGCGCCTTCGGCCGGTTGCGCTTGAGCATGGCCAGGAAGCTCAGCCACTCCGGCCGGTCTTCCTCGTGCACCGCGTAGCGGCCGGCGGTGTCCAGCAGGATGCCTTCGCTGGTGAAAAACCAGTCGCAGTTCCGCGTGCCGCCAATGCCCTGGATGATGTTCTCGGCACCGCCAGAGAAAGGAAAATGCAGCCCCGACTGCACGATGGCCGTGCTCTTGCCCGCCGCCGGGTTGCCGATCACCATGTACCAGGGCAGCTCATACAGCGCGGCCTGGCCGGTGCGCTCGCCGAGCTTGGAGGTCTTGATCGTCTTGATGGCTTCGTGCAGCCGGTCGCGGATCACCGCCGTCTCGGCACCGGCCTTGGCGCCCGCCTTGTGCCGCGCCGGTTCCACCAGCGTGCCCTCCAGGTCCTGCTCCAGCCGCTTGGCCGCCAGGCGCACGCGCCAGCGCTTCACGCCCCAGACGATCAGCGCAACAAGCAGGATGGCGCCCAGCACGGCCAGTGCCACCATGAAGCCGAGCTGCAGCGCATCGGCGCCCAGGAACAGGAAGGCCGCCAGCGCGGCCAGCCCGAGCACGCCCAGCACACGCGGGTCCAGAAGCAGTTGCAGAAAACGAGTCATGGAAAGCGCGATCGAAAAATCGTCAGTGGTACGGCAGGAAGAGGGGCAGCGGTCTCAGAGGCTGGCCGCAAGTGGCGGGCTCAGCAGCGTGGCGAGCCGCCAATGGCTGTCGGTCAACGAAAGCGCCAGCACCGGGGCCTGGCTTTCCTGCACCTGGGCGGCCGCAGCGCCAAGCATCACCAGCGCGCCAGCGGCGCCGAGGTGGTCATCATGCCGACGAAGGAAGGGGTGTGAGCCACTG
>NZ_VIDT01000507.1 GCF_006519715.1 Ideonella azotifigens | reverse complement strand
GAGGATGGACGGGAGCGCGTCGAGGGCGTTCATGTCTCGACTTCAGGCTGCCGTGAGCATCTGGCCGAGGAACTGCCGCGTGCGCACCGCCTGCGGCCGGTCGATCACATCGCCCGCGCTGCCTTGCTCGACGATGTGACCGCCTTCCATGAAGATGACTCGGTCGGCCGTCTCGCGCGCGAAGCGGATCTCGTGCGTCACCAGGATCATCGAGCGGCCTTCGTCGGCCAGTTCGTGGATCACGTTCAGCACCTCGCCGACCAACTCCGGGTCCAGCGCCGAGGTCGGTTCGTCGAACAGGATCAGCTGCGGCTGCTGGGCCAGCGCGCGGGCAATCGCCACGCGCTGCTGCTGGCCGCCGGAAAGCCGCTCGGGGTATTCGCCGGCCTTGTGGTGCAGGTGCACCTTGGCCAGCATCGCGTCTGCCCGTTCGTAGGCCTCGGCGCGGCTGAGGCCCATGGCCTTCATCGGCGCCAGCGCCACGTTGTCCCGCACCGTGAGGTGGGGCCAGAGATAGAACAGCTGGAACACCATCGCGATGCCGGCGCGCTGCGGCGCCAGTTCGCTGTCGGTCATGAAGCGCCACTGGCCGTTGCCGCCCTGGCGCTGGCCGATGCGCTGGTGGTCCAGCGTCACCGAGCCGCCGTCGGGCCGTTCCAGGAAGTTCAGGCAGCGCAGGCAGGTGGACTTGCCCGAGCCGCTGGGGCCGATCAGCGAGAGCGTCTCGCCCTTGTGCAGGTCGAAGGAAATGCCCTTGAGCACGTCCAGCGGGCCGTAGCGCTTGTGCAGGTCGCGCACCTGCAGCAGCGGGGGAGCGGTGGTGTTCATCGCGGCAGCTTTCGGCGGCAGGGCTTACTTGCAGCTGGGCAGCTGCCAGCCGGCCGGGCGGTCCACGCCGGCGCGAAAGTTCTTGCCCACCGGCATGTACCAGACGTCCTGCACCAGGCCGTAGCGTGTGCCGATCTTCTTCAGCTCGCAGCCCTGCCAGAGCTTGGTGATTTCGGCGTTCACGGCCGCGAGCAGCTCGGGCGAATCCTTGTTTAAGCCGATCACCACCTGGCCCAGGCCGGTCAGCAGCGGGAAGTCGGGGTTGTTGTCGCTGAAGGCGTTGAAGCGCAGGTGCCACTGCGGGTTGCGCGAGATGGCGTACTGCATCACCGGCGGATCGCCGATCACCGCGTCGATGCGGCCGGCCAGCATGTCGCGCACCGCGGCGTCGGAGGTGTCGTAGAGCGACAGCTCCAGGCCGGGGATCTTGCGCAGCTCGGGGATGAACGAGAAGCCGGTGATGGTGCCGACCTTCTTCTTCTCCAGGTCCTTCAGTGTGGTCCAGTTCGTCTTGTCGACCTGGGTGATGCCGTTCTTGAAGTAGTGGATCGGGTCGCTCAGCAGCATGATCTTCGAGCGCTGCTCGGTCCAGCCCATGGTGCCGGCCATCAGGTCCACGCGCTTGGCCTGCACCGAGGCGATGGTGCCGGACCATTCCATCAGCGCCGGCTTGACCTTCAGCTTCAGCGTGTCGGCCACGTGCTGCAGCACCTCGCCGTCGTAGCCGATCATCTTGCCGTCCTGCCAGCCGGTGCCGGGCATGTCGCCGGTGAAGGCAATCGTCAGCGTGCCGGGCTCGACGGTGGCGGGCGTTTGCGCAAAGGCGCAAGCGCCACTCAACAGCAGTGCAGCAGGCAGCAGGCGGCGCAACAGGGGCAAGAACGGGGTCATCGGCAACTCCTTGGGAGACACACTTGGGTGGGTTGAACGAAGCCGACTTTAGGAACGCGCCTGCTTCTTGCATTGAAGGCGCAACCCCCCGAATTGAACGCATGCGACAAGCCGCCCGAACCGTCAAAGCTGCACCAGACACTGGCGCTGATGCCCTGGTGGCGCGCCTGGACGCACCCGGCGCGGGCGGCGTGGAACTGCGCATCGGCATCCTGCTGTGGCCGCAGTTCCCGCTGCTGTCGCTGGCCGGCCTGTGCGACGCGCTGCGCCACGCGGCCGACATCGGCGACCAGAGCCAGCAGCTGCGCTGCAGCTGGACGGTCCTGGGCACGCCTGGCGAGCGCATTGCGGCCAGCTGCGGCATCGAGGTGCCGGTGCAGCAGTCGCTGGGCTCGGAAGCCACGTTCGACTACATCGCGGTGATCGGCGGCCTGCTGCCGCAGCTGGACAAGGCGGACCGCCGGCAGGTCCGCTTTCTGAAACAGGCCGCGGCCTCGGGCGTGCCGCTGCTAGGCATCTGCACCGGCAGCTTCGTGCTGGCGCACCACGGCCTGATGGACGGCCACACTGCCTGCGTGCACCCCTTCCACGTGGCCGACTGGCAGCGCCTGTTCCCCGCGCTGCCGCACAGCACGCATGGCGACTACCTGGTCGACGGCGACCGCATCACCTGCGCCGGCGGCGTTTCCATCATCGAGCTGGCCACCGAGCTGGTGCGTCGCCACTGCGGGGCCGACCGCGCGGCCAAGGTCGTGCACCAGATGACCGTCTCGCGCCGCGCCGCCAGCTCCCACGTCGCCCGCCGCCACGCGTTGGGCTACGCCGGTGCCGACAACGACAAGCTGCGCCAGGCCATCCTGCTGATGGAAAAGAACATCGCCACGCCGCTGGAAATCGGCGTGATCGCGCGGCTGGTGGACTGCAACCGGCGGCAACTGGAGCGGGTGTTCGTCGCCGAGACGGGCCTGTCACCCGCGGAGTTCTATCGCCGCTCGCGCCTGAAGTTCGGCCGCTGGTTGTTGACGACGACGGACGCGGCCATCAGCGTGATTGCAGCCGACAGCGGCTTCGCCGACTCGGCACATTTCATCCGCCTGTTCCAGCAGCACTACGGCATGGCGCCGGGGCGCTTGCGGGCGGCTTTGGTGGCCAAAGTTTGAGGATTGCTTTTCGGTTCTTGCTTCGCCTTGGTTGGCGTGGGCCAGGGCCGCCGGGTGGTCGGCTCCGTTCATGTCCTCCGCTTGGACTTCGTCCAAGCTCCTCCTTCACTTCACTGCGCCGACCACCCGACGCCCCTGGCTGGCGGCGCTTGGACCTCGCACCGGTTGAACAGCCTGAACCGTGCCGGATCAGGGCGGTGGGGCGTGTTTCGGAGCGAAGTAAAGGGGGAGCTCGGACGCAGTCCGGGCGGAGGACATGAGCGGAGGAATGCGCCCCGGCGACCTGATCGTGCGCCGACCTGAACGAAGGAACTCAACCCGCCGCCGACTTCCGGTATGGCTCTTCGAATTCCCGGAAGTCCTTCTCCGCCAGCGCCTCACCCACAAACGCCTCGACACCTGGCGTCTCCCACACGTTGGCGATGTACTCGTTGACGATGTCGGAAACGGGCAGCGCGTAGGTGCGGATGCGGCCCACCACAGGGGCGAAATAGGCGTCGGTGATGCCGAAGCTGCCGAACAGGAAGGGGCCGCCGGATTGGTCCAGGGCTTCGGTCCACATGGCTTGCAGGCGCTGCAGGTCTGACACGACGCCGGGCTGCTCGGCGATCAGCCGGGCGCCTACTTCGGGCAGCGAGGCTTCGAGGTTCTGCGAACAATGGTTGCGCAGGTGACCGAAGCCGGAGTGCATCTCGGCGCACAGGCTGCGGGCACGAGCGCGCTGGCGCTGGTCAACTGGCCACAGCGGCAGGGTGGGAAACTTTTCGGCCAGGTATTCGGCGATGGCCAGCGTGTCCCACACGGCAAAGCCTTCGTCGACCAGCAGCGGCACCTTGCCGGTGGGGCCCACGGCGTTGACGGTGGCCTTGAAGGCGGAGTCGGCCTCGAAGCTGTCGAAGCGCACCATGACCTCTTCGAACGGGATGCCGAAGTGGCGCATCAGCACCCACGGGCGCATGGACCAGGACGAGTAGTTCTTGTTGTCGATGTAGAGCTGCATGGCGAGGCGTGGTTGAGAGCCGAGGGCGCCTCATCGTAAGTCACGGCCACTGCAGCCCACCGCGTCACAGGTCTCTTTGGACTGCGCGAGCAGCCACGCGGTGAAGGCCTGCAGTTCGGGGCGCTCGGCCGGGTTGGCGCCCAGCGGGATCAGCCAGTAGCTGTAGGGCGAGCCGAGGCGGCCGCTCTCCCCGAAGGGCTCGACGATCTCGCCGCGGGCCAGCGCGTCGT
>NZ_VIDT01000506.1 GCF_006519715.1 Ideonella azotifigens | reverse complement strand
GCGCCGCCCAGCATGCCGCCGAGTGCACAGTGATCGTGCGCAGTGTTGCTGGTGTGCTGCGCCGGACCGGCGCTGAGGTTTCCGTGTTCCAGGGCCGCCGTGCCGTCGGCGCCCGAAGGCGTCAACGCGATGGTGCGCATGCCGTACACCGAGCAGACCTCGACCAGTTCCACGCCGCGGTGGTGGGCCGCGGCGATCGCGATCAGCGGCACCGCCAACTTGAGCAGGCACAGCGCCGCCAGCCACCAGCACCAGGTGGCGAGGTGGAGGCGATGCGAGCGCAGGCAGCAGGCCATGAGGCCCGCATTATGTGGGTGGGCGGTGCGGCTTTGGCCGCCTCGCGTTCAGTGCACGAAACCCATGCGGTTCTTGTTGCCTGAAGCGTTGGGCAGGTCTTTTTCCAGCAGCGTGCCGCGGCCGTCCAGCCTGGCGTTGCCGAAGGCGGTCATCCAGGCGCGGCGCATTTCGCGTGGCGCCATGTCGGCCAGGCGGTCCAGCACGGCGGTGGACGGTGTCTCGTCAAAGCGCTCGCCCCAGGCATGGGCGCCGCGGATGGACGCATACAGCCGGCTGGCGATGGCGCGCGCCGCGGCGGCGTCCGGCATCTGCACCTCGAACACGTTCATGCGGTTCAGGATGGGCTCGGGGATGGCGCGCTCGTCGTTGGCGGTGGCGACCCAGATGACCTGGCTGGCGTCGATCGGCACTTCGGCGAATTCGTCGGTGAAGCTGTGCGCGGTGTCGTGCTCCAGCAGGCCGTAGAGCGCGCCCAGCGGGTCGTAGGCATGTTCGCCGCGGGCCTTGTCGATCTCGTCGACCACCATCACCGGGTTGGCGTAGTTGCCGTCCACCAGGGTCTCGAAGACCTTGCCGGGCCGCGCGCCTTTCCACTGGCTGGAGGCGCCGGAGAGCACCCAGCCGGCGGTCAGCGAGCTCATCGACAGGAAGCCCATGCCGGTGCCCAGCAGCTGGGCGATCTCGCGTGCGAAATGGGTCTTGCCAACGCCCGGCGGGCCGAGCAGCAGCATGGGCGTGATCTCCAGCGCGTCGCGGCTGTCCTCGCACAGCGCGAGCTGGCGGCGCACGGCGTCCAGCACCCCGTGGAAGTTGGGCAGTTCGTCGTAGAGGTGGCCCATGGCCGGCAGGCCGGAAGGCTTGACCTGGAAACGCTCGGGCCCTTTTTCGAGCATGCGCTCGTAGGTGGAGCGCAGCGTTTCGTGTTCCCGGTCGGGCAGCTTGTGCAGCCGCTGCTGCACCTCGGCGACGCGGTACAGGCTGCGCATGCGGGCAATCGGAATTGCGCCGCTGCCGACCGAAACGAGCTCGTGAGATGTGGACATCAGACCTCCATCCAGGCAATCACCGGCTTGAAACGAGAGGGCCGGCAACTGCATTGCAGCAAATGACCTGCCCGGGCCAGCGCCGGATCAGCGGCGCAAAACCAGGGCTGATCGGGCTCAAGCAAATCGCGAGCCTGCCGGCCAGCTCGCGGCTGGTGCTGACGGGGCCGCTGCAAGAGACCTCATGACAAGTTCGGTGAATTGGCGGCTTCCAGGCGGCTTATCCGGCGCTTGAAACGAGGGGAGTCGCCGAAGAATTCACGCTTCTCCGTTGCTCGCTCGGATCCGCGCCTGGCCGCTGCCATCGCCCCGTCGCCTAGCAAACGGACAAGCCATCTCGTCTCGTTGTTTACCGTCTTTTTTGCCGGAGAAGTTTTTCCATGCCGCAAGCTTCCTTTGCCCGCAAGGGCTCCATCGGGCGCAGGCTCGTGCTGGTGCTGTCCGCCATCCTGGGACTCTCGCTGCTCAGCAGCATCGTTGCCGTGGTGCAACTGCGCCATCTGGGCCAAGAAGTCGAGGTGATGCTCAGCAGCAACCTCAAGGTCGAGCGGGCCGGGTCCGACTGGCTTCGTTACACCACCGCCGGCATCCAGCGCGCCGCGGCCATTGCCAAGAGCAGCGACCCGGCGCTGATCGACTACTTCGCGCCCGCCTCTGCAGCCTCCATCTCCGCAACCAACGACTTGCAGAAGCTCATCGAAGGCGCGCTGGATTCGGCGGATGAAAAGGCGCGGTTCGCCAAGATCAGCGAATTGCGCAAGACTTACCTTGCCGCACGGGAAGAAATCAGCAAGGTCAAAAAGGCGGGTGATGCGGAAGCCGCCACGCGAATCTTCAACGAGCGGTTCGAGCCGTCCTCCAAGCTTTACCTCGAGGCCGTGGGCGGGCTGGTCAAGGTCCAGCGCGATCAGCTGGACGAATCGGCTGCGCGCGTCGAGTCGCTGCGCTCGCGCACCGTCACGCTGCTACTGGCCTGCACCGCGCTGGCGCTGGTGGCTGGCTCTGCGCTGGGCTGGATGCTGATCCGCAGCATCACCGTGCCGCTGCGCCAGGCCGAGCGCGCGGCTCGCGCGATCGCCGACATGGACCTGACCGGCGCGGCGCAAACCAGCTACCGCAGCGACGAAACCGGCCAGCTGTTGCACGCCATCGATGCGATGCGCCAGGCGCTGCGCACCGCGCTGCACGAGGTGCGCGGCGTGGTCGACAGCATCTCCACCGCCAGCACCCAGATCGCAACCGGCAACCACGACCTGAGCGCACGCACCGAGCAGACGGCCTCCAACCTGCAGGAAACCGCCAGCGCGATGGAGCAGCTGACCAGCACCGTGCGCAGCAGCGCCGACGCTGCCTCCCAGGCCAACCAGCTCGCCAGCTCGGCCGCCCAGGTGGCCCAGCGTGGCGGTGCGGCAGTGGCCCAGGTGGTCAGCACCATGGGCGACATCCACCAGTCCAGCAAGAAGATCGCCGACATCATCGGCGTGATCGACGGCATCGCCTTCCAGACCAACATCCTGGCGCTGAATGCGGCCGTGGAAGCTGCCCGCGCGGGCGAACAAGGCCGCGGCTTTGCCGTGGTGGCCGGCGAGGTGCGCAGCCTGGCCCAGCGCAGTGCCGAAGCTGCGCGCGAGATCAAGAGCCTGATCGGCGCCAGCGTCGACAGGGTCGAGTCCGGCGCCCGCCTGGTCGGCGATGCCGGCAACACGATGAACGAGATCGTCGCCAGCGTGCAGCGGGTCACCGACATCATTGGCGAGATCAGCACCGCCTCCACCGAGCAAAGCCAGGGCATTGGCCAGGTCAACCTGGCGGTCACCGAGCTGGACCAGATGACGCAGCAGAACGCTGCGCTGGTGGAGGAGTCGACTGCAGCCGCCGAAAGCCTGAAGGACCAGGCCGGCCGCCTCAGCAGCGTGGTCGGCACCTTCCGCCTGACGGCCGCCTGATCGTCACTTTCGCTCCGCACCCAGGCGCCTTCGGGCGCCTTTTCTTTTGGTGCGTGGCTGTGGTCAGATGGCGGGCGCCATGCCCACCTACCTCACCAGCCGCATCCTGCTCACGCTGGGCGCGCTGTCGCTCTGGTGGTACACCGGCAACCCAATCACGCTGCTGATGGTCTCGCCGCTGTTTGGCGCCTTGTGGACGGGGCCGCTGATCGACGGCATTTCGGCCGCATTTCGTGGCACCAAACGCATGGCCATGCGTGACCTGGAGCAACCCGGGCGCAGGCTCTGCGCCTTCCGTGGCCACGAGCTGTGCCTGGACCGGGACGGCGAGGACCAGCTGTGGTTCGAGGCCGAGGTGGTGCGCAAGTTCGGCGTGAAGCTGCCGGCCGAAGCACTGCTGCCAGCCGGGGCGCTGCGCATGCACTTCGGTCACGTCCAGCTCCGCGCCGACCTGCTGGCCGAGCGGCTGTGCCAATCGGCGCCACCCGAGTCGGTCACGCTGGCATTCGGGCGCTGGTTGCAGCGGGAGTTGAAGGCGGCCGCGACGCGGCGTGCGGCCGGGCGTTGAAATGTCGGGGGCTCACCGCGCAGGCCAGCGCACGGCCGCTCCGAAGCGGCCTGCGACCCCCTCGGGGGGTGATGGCAGGTACGCCTGCCGTCGGGGGCCTACTTGACCCAGTCGTTCAATTGGATGATGGGCAGCATGACCGCGAGCACGATCAGCATCACCACGCCGCCCATCGCGACGATCAGCAGCGGCTCCAGGATGGTGGCCACGGCCAGCGCGCGGCGCTGCACTTCGCCGCCAAGCTGCTTGGCGGCGCGGTCC
>NZ_VIDT01000505.1 GCF_006519715.1 Ideonella azotifigens | reverse complement strand
CCTGGCTGCCTGCCGGCGCGGATGCCGACGTGGACAAGGCCTTCGCGCAAGGCAAGGCCGAGAAGAAGCCGGTGCTGGTCTACTGGGGCGCCAAGTGGTGCCCGCCGTGCAACCAGCTCAAGGCCACGCTGTTCAACCGCCAGGACTTCGCTGAGCGCTCGAAGAGCTTTGTCGCGGTGCACATCGACGGTGACCTGCCCGGCGCGCAGAAGCTGGGCGCCCGCTTCAAGGTGCGCGGTTACCCGACCATGATCCTGTTCAGCCCGGACGGCCAGGAAATCACCCGCCTGCCCGGCGAGGTCGACGCGCCGCAGGTCATGAACGTGCTGCAGATGGGCCTGGCCGGCGGCCGGCCGATCAAGACCGTGCTGGACGAAGCCCGCGCCGGCAAGCCCGTCAGCGCCAACGAATGGCGCATGCTGTCTTTCTACTCCTGGGACACTGACGAAACCCAGCTGGTTTCGCCCAACGACCGCCCGGGCCTGCTGGCCCAGCTGTCTGCGGCCGCACCCGCCAGCGAGGCCGAAGCCAGCACGCGCTTGCTGCTGAAGGCCCTGGCCGAGAGCGACGAAGGCAAGGGCATCAAGCCGGACGCTGCGACGCGCGAACGCATCAAGAAACTGCTGGCTGACCCGGTGGCCAGCCGCACGCTGATGGACGTGCTGGTCAATGCGGCACCCGACGTGGTCAACGCGCTGGCGCCGGCCGCCGGACCGGACCGCACGGCCCTGGCCGGCGCGATGGACAGCGCGCTGCAGCGCCTGCAGGCCGACGCCAGCCTGTCGCGCAGCGACCGCGTCTCGGCGCTGATCGCCCGCGTCGGCGTGGCCCGGCTGGACCAGCCCAAGGAAGCGCTGCGCCCCAAGCTGCCGGCGCCGCTGTTGAAGGAAGTGCGTGACATGGCCGCGGCCATGGACAAGGAGATCACCGATGGCTACGAGCGCCAGGCGGTCATCAGCTCGGCGGCCTACGCGCTGGGTGAAGCCGGCCTGTGGACCGAAAGCGATGCGCTGCTGAAGAGCAACCTGAGCAAGAGCCACTCGCCGTACTACCTGATGAGCCACCTGGGCGGCAATGCCAAGAAGCAGGGCAAGAAGGCCGAGGCACTGGGCTGGTACGAAAAGGCCTTCAACACCAGCGAAGGCCCGGCCACGCGGCTGCAATGGGGCTCCAGCTACCTGACGGCGCTGGTCGACATGGCGCCGCAGGACTCGGCCAAGATCGAGAAGGTCGCGGCCCAGCTGTTCACCGAAGCTGCCGGCCAGGAGGGTGCGTTCTACGAGCGCAGCGCCCGTTCGCTGCAGAAGGTCGGTGTGGAACTCGGCAAGTGGAACGCCAAGGGCGCGCATCAGGCCACGCTGGACCGGCTGCGCGCACAGCTGGCACCGGTCTGCGGCAAGCTGCCGGCGGCCGATGGCCAGAAGACGACCTGCGAAGGTCTGATCAAGACCCGCGCCTGAGCGCGAGGACGATGGGCGGCCTGCGCCGCTCATCCTGCCGGCCTGCGCTTCATGCGGCGTAAACGCGCGCCGGTCGCAGCCGGCTACCCGCAGTGGCCGTGGCGAGCGAGCATCAGGATTCCAGAAATTTCGGGAGTCATTGCTCATGCCATTTGATGCCAAGACCATGCTGCCCCTGCTGGCCCCGGCGCTGCTGACCGGCCTGCTGGCCACCGCGTCGCTTCAGACCTGGGCTGCAGAGGCGCCTGCCGCCACGCCAGCGCCGCAATTCCCGCTGCGCGACTTCTTCGCCAGCCCGCCACAAGGCTTCTTCCGCATCAGCGATGGCGGGCGCTGGCTGTCCTGGATGCAGCCTGCCGTGGGCGATGGCGGCCCCACGCCGCGCCGCAACCTGTTCGTGCAGACCCTGGACGGCAGCAAGCCGACCGGTCAGCCGCGCCAGCTGACGCGCGAAAGCGCACGCGACATCGCCAACTACTTCTGGAAAGGCGACGGCACGCTGCTGTTCCAGAAGGACTTCGGCGGCGACGAGAACTTCCACGTGGTCGCGGTCGATGCCGTGAGCGGCCAGGTGCGCGACCTGAGCCCGTACGAAGGGGCGCGGGCCGAGATCATCGACACGCTGGACGAAGACCCGGACAACATCCTCCTGCAGCACAACAGGCGCGACAAGCAGGCGATGGACGTCTACCGCGTCAACGTGAAGACCGGCGCCGAGACGCTGGTGGCACGCAATCCCGGCAACATCGTCGCCTGGCTGCCGGACCATGCCGGCAAGCTGCGCGTGGCGGTGGCGTCGGACGGCGTCAACAACCAGCTGCTGTACCGCGCCACCGAGGCCGACGAGTTCAAGGCCATCATCGCGACCGATTTCCGCACCGAGGTCAGCCCGCAGTTCTTCGACTTCGACAACCAGGGCCTGTACCTGCTGTCCAACCGCGGGCGGGACCGCAAGGCGCTGGTCAAGCTGGACCCCGGCAAGCCCGACCTGGAGCAGGTGGTCTACGAACACCCGACGGTGGACCTCTCCGGCGCCAGCTACTCGCGGCTGCGCAAGGTGCTGACGGTGGCCGAGTTCACCGAGGACAAGCAGGGCCGCCACAGCTTCGACGCGGCGACCACGCAGCTCTACGCTAGGCTGGCGCAGAAGCTGCCGGGTTACGAGCTGATGCTGCAGGCCAGCACGCGGGCCGAGGACAAGTTCGTGGTCGCCGCCGCCAGCGACCGCACGCCTGGCACGCGCTACCTGTACGACGCCAAGGCCGACACCTTGAGCAAGCTGGCCGACATCAACCCCAGGCTGCCCGAGGCGCAGATGGCGACGATGCAGCCGGTGCGCTACCGCGCCCGCGACGGGCTGGAGATCCCCGCCTACCTGACGCTGCCGGTTGACCGCGCGCCGAAGAACCTGGCCTGCGTGATCAACCCGCACGGCGGCCCGTGGGCGCGCGACCAGTGGGGCTTCAACCCGGAGGTGCAGTTCCTCGCCAACCGAGGCTACTGCGTGCTGCAGATGAACTTCCGCGGCTCCACCGGCTTCGGCCGCAAGTTCTGGGAAGCCAGCTTCGGCCAGTGGGGCCTGTCGATGCAGGACGACATCAGCGACGGCGTGGCCTGGCTGGTCGGCCAGGGCATTGCCGATCCGAAGCGCATTGGCCTGTACGGCGGCAGCTACGGCGGTTATGCCACGCTGGCCGGCGTGACCTTCACGCCCAAGCTCTATGCGGCCGCGGTGGATTACGTCGGCGTGTCCAACTTGTTCACCTTCATGAAGACGATCCCGCCGTACTGGGAGCCGTTCCGCCAGCAGATGTACGCGATGGTCGGCAACCCGGATGATCCGAAGGACAACGCCCGCCTGGCCGCCACCTCGCCCGCGCTGCACGTGGATCGCATCCAGACCCCGCTGCTGATCGCCCAGGGCGCCAAGGATCCACGTGTCAACAAGGCCGAGAGCGACCAGGTGGTGGAGGCGCTGAAGAAGCGGGGTGTCACGGTGCAGTACCTGGTGAAAGACAACGAGGGCCACGGCTTCCACAACGAGGAGAACCAGTTCGAGTTCTACGGCGCGATGGAAAGCTTCTTCGGCCAGCACCTCAAACCCTGAGCTTTCGGCGTTCGATCCCACGAGAGGGCCTGCGGGCCCCTCCTTGTTTTGACACCCTGCGGCCGCAGTTCGTGCGCGAAAGGCCACCGCTCGTGTCGGCCGATCCGCCATTCATGGGGGGCGGTGCCTGGCGACTGCGAGCGCTGGCGAGAATGCGCCGCATGCAATTCATCCTTCCCCTCCGGCCCGCCCCGCGAAGCCGCGGGCGCCGGCCTTCGCCAGATCCCAGGTCGGCAGTTCGCCTGTTGTGCAACAGCGCCACCGCGCCGGCCTTGGCCGTGCCTTTGCTCGCCTGTTTGCCGGCACCAGCTGAAGCTGCGGGCGCGGCCACGCTGCCGGGCCTTAGCCTGCAGCCTTGCCGGCTCAAGGGCGTGGAGGTCGGTGCGCGCTGCGGCGTGCTGAAGCGGCCGCTGGACCCGAGCAAGCCGGACGGCGTGCAGATCGACCTGCATGTCGCCGTGCTTCCGGCGGTGGCGCGCAACCCGAAACCCGACCCGGTGTTTTTCCTGGCCGGTGGCCCCGGCCAGAGCGCCATCGAGCTGGCTGGCACGGTGCA
>NZ_VIDT01000504.1 GCF_006519715.1 Ideonella azotifigens | reverse complement strand
CTTCACCACCAAGGGCGTGGGCCACGGCACCGGCCTGGGCCTGGCCGTGGTGCACGGCATCGTGGCCACCCACCGCGGCAGCATCACGGTCGACAGCAGCCCCGGCGCTGGCAGCTGCTTCACGCTTTACCTGCCACTGGCCGATGAACCCGTCGCGCAGCCGCCCAGTGCGCCAGCTCCGGCGCCTGCCGGCACCGCCGGCCAGGGCGAACACGTGCTGGTGGTCGACGACGATCCTGCGATCGGCCTGATCGTCGAACGCCTGCTGCAAACCGCCGGCTACCGCGTCACCTTGTTCGAGCAGTCGCCTGCCGCGCTGACCGAACTGCGGCACAACGCTGCGGCCTACGACCTGCTGCTCAGCGACTTCAACATGCCCGAACTCTCGGGCCTGGAACTCGCCCAGGCCAGCGCCGAACTGCGCCCCGAACTGCCGGTCGTCATCAGCTCAGGCTACCTGTCCGACGAAGTGCGGCAGGCGGCCAGGGAGGCCGGCGTGAAGGCGCTGCTGCAGAAGGAGTTCAGCGTGGAGCAGCTGCCGGCGCTGGTGCGGCGGGTGCTGGACGAGCGGCCGAAGAGGCCGCCTGCTTGACCCGCAGCCTCGGCGGCAGGCTCAGCGCCGGACCTTGCAGTCCTCGGTCAGCACCGTCAGTTCAACAAAGCGCGGACCCGCGCGCTCCTGCGGCGAAAAGCCAACGCGCACGCCGCCGAGGTCCAGGTCGCGGAAGCTGTCCAGCGCCGCGGCCAGCTTGGCCGACGTGGGATTGGGGCCGGCCCGCTTGAGGCCTTCGACCAGCAGCTTGGCGTTCAGGAAGCCTTCCATGGCCGCGAAATTGACCGGTGGCGGCGATTCCATGCCTTTGCGCGATGCCTGGAACTCGTTGACCACGGCCACGCCGATGTTGGTCGGGTGCGGCACCACCTGCGAGATCGCCACGCCGCGGCACTCGCTGGCCAGCTCGGTGAAGAACTCCTGGCCGTTGACGTTGGACACCGCAATGAACTGCGGGTGGGACCCTCTGGCCCGCATCGCGCGGATGAACAGCGCGCAGCCCTTGGGCGTGCAGGCCATCAGCACGGCCTGTGGCTCGGCCGCGGCAATCTTCGCGACGGCAGGCGCCACCTGCATGTCCTGCCGGTTGAAGCTTGCCGAAGCGACCTCAGTCATCTTCTGCGACTTGATGGCTGTCTCGAAGTGGTCGCGAACTTCCTTGCCAAATGCGTCTTCCTGGAAGAACACCGCCACCCGGCTGATGCCCATGGTGCCGATCTGCTGCACGATCTTGGCCGCCTCGTCGGCGTAGCTGGCGCGCAGGTTGTAGACGTAGTCATTGCCCGGCTTGCGCAATGCGGCTGCCCCGGTGATCGGTCCCACCAACGGAATCTTGCGCTCCTGCACCATCGGCAGCACGGCCTGCACCGTGGGCGTGGAGCGGTAGCTGAACAGCGCGATGACGTTCTTGTCGTCGATCAGCGTCTTGGTGTTCTCCACAGCGAGTTTCGGGTCGCGCTTGTCGTCCAGCGAAATCAGGCGGATCTTGCTGCCGTTGACCCCGCCGCGCGCATTGACGGCCCGGAAATACGCTTCCGCGCCTTCCACGTTGTCCTTGGCGGAAGCCTCCCCCGAAAGCTCGGCCGACTGGCCGATCAGGATGTCACTGGCACGGGCCAGCGGCGCGGCGGACAACAGCATGGCGGAACATGACAACAGGCCTGCGTGCAGCAGCCTGGACAGGCGGCGGGAAAATGGCATTCGGCGCTTTCGATGAAATCAACCCCAGATCCGGCCGGCATTGTGGCTGCGACGCCATGCGAGGTGTTGGGCACGGTGTTGCTGGCAGGGAACATTCGGCCTCGGCGCCGCCGACATTCGCCATGCAAGGCAAATACGTGCTGGGGTTTGCGGCAGCGCATGAACGAGCTCATTTCTTGCCGTTCAATGTCTGAATCGATCTGCCAGCCTTCTTCTGTTGGGGCGGGCTTCGCGTCGACTTGACGGAGGCCGGCTCGCTCGATAAAACGAGCGCCAGTCGAAGACGGGAGGGAGCCGCATTGCGACAAGTCAGGGTGGGTGGCGCGAGCAAGGCCGAACTGCTGGCCCAGCTCGAGGCCGCAGGTGTGGCGCTCAACGAAGCCGGCAAATCGCTCTTTGCAGACGAGCGCTTCACGACCTCTGCGGTGACTTCGCTGCGGGAGGTCGTCGAGCTTGCCGTTGCCGAATTGGGCTTCGCCGAGGGGGCGACCTGGGCGCAAGTGATCGAGCGAGCGATGAGCCAAGGCCTGACGCCGTGCCCGCTTGAACTTGGGCCGCATCTCCGGCTCCAGTTCCTCGACCAGGCCGAAGGCTTTCTCGGGCAGCCGGTCACGCAGCACCGCGCGCCACCGGGCTCGCTGACGGTGGCGTCGCTGCCGATTGCTGAAGATGACGACACGCCCAAAGGCTTCTACCTGCGGCGGATCGAAGGGGTGCTGTGGCTGCGCGGCTACCGGTCCGGCGCCGATCACCTCTGGAGCCCGGAAGACCGCCTTGTCTTTTGCCGGGCGGGTGACTGAAGTCGTGACGCCCCCCCCGGCGTTTCTTCGCCGGGCTGGTGACTGCTTGCGCGATGGTGCGGGGCCCGGTCTTCATCGACTTGGCCCGGTTGCGTGACGACCGAAAGACAGTGGAGCGCGTTGTCCAACGCCTATCCGGAGCCAGCGCGTCCGATCACGGCCATTGACTGTGATGCGAGATGTATGATGCTCGGCATCAATCTTCGGAGGCGATCATGCGCACAACGCTAGCAATCGATGACGACGTGCTGGCTGCCGCGAAGCACTTGGCTGAGCGAGAGCAACGCAGCCTCGGCGAGGTCATCTCCTCGCTGGCGCGCCAGGGGCTGTCCCGTGGCAAGCGCGGTGGCGCAAGCGAGCGCAACGGCATCCCGTTGCTGCCGGTTCGCAAGGGCGGTCAAACCGTGACGCTTGAGTTGGTGAATCAGTTGCGGGACGAGCAAGCTTGACGCGCTATTTGCTGGACGTGAACGTCCTGATTGCGTTGATCGACCCCGCACACGTTCAACACGAATCGGTTCATGAATGGTTTGGCCGCTTGGGTCGAAAGGCCTTCGCGACCTGCCCCATCACCGAGAACGGACTGCTTCGAATCGTGGGGCATCCGAAGTACCCCAATTCACCTGGACCACCGAGCTCGGTGGTAGGGGCACTCACCGCCATGCGGAGCATGGCTGGGCACGAGTTCTGGGCCGACAGCATCAGCTTGGTGGACAGCGCAGGCGTTGATCCAGCGCTGTTGTCCAGCCATTCGCGCGTGACCGACAGCTACCTTCTTGCCTTGGCGCGGGCGAACAAAGGCAAGCTTGCAACCATGGACATGAAGCTGGCCTCCGAGGTGGTCGCCGACGGGCGAAAGTTCCTGGAATTCATCTGAGGCACAGGCTGCTGTGGACTGAGGCATCGCTTGCGGCAGATGACGTGGGTGTCAATCTTCCAGCGCCAATCCCAGGCACACCGATTCCGCCCGCCCGACATACCGCCCCCATGGCGCGCATTCCGTGAACCCCTGCGCCGCATAAAACCGCAGCGCCCGTGTGTTCGCGCGGCGGGTTTCGAGGCGCAGTTCGCGGAAGCCTTGGGTCCAGGCTTCGTGGCTCAACCAGGCCAGGACGGCTTGGCCGATGCCGCGGCTGGATTCGCTGGCGTACATGCGCTTGATCTCCGCGCAGCGGGTCGGCCCTTCTGCTGCGGGCAACAGGAGCGGGCGGAAGGCGCCGCAGCCGACGGCCTTGCCTTCGCCATTCCAGGCGAGGGCGAAGGCGCTGCTGGTGGGCGACCAGTCGGCCAGGCCGGCGCGGCCGTCTGAGCCGTACTTGCGCAGCAATTCTGCGGAGAGGGCGTCGAGCAGAGCTTGTGCTTCGAGCGCATCGGGTGTGCTGGGTCGAACCTGCAGCCCGGCTGCCCCCAGGCGCTTGAACATCACGCGGGTGGCGCCTGCGCCGCCTTCGGCCGTCTTGGCGTAGTCCGGGATGAAGCCGCAGCGCTGGTAGCCGCGCTGCCAGTACAGGCCTTCGGCGGGGCTGGCGCGCCAGGTGTCCAGCACGATCAGGCGCCGGCCGCGGCGGGGAACTCAG
>NZ_VIDT01000503.1 GCF_006519715.1 Ideonella azotifigens | reverse complement strand
GCTCAGCTTCCCGGCGGCCTCGAAGCGGCTGGGCGAATCCGGCACGGTGCTGCTGCGCGTGGTCGTGACGGCGCAAGGCGTGCCGCGCGAGGTCAGCGTCAAGCAATCGTCGGGATATGCCCGGCTGGACGAAGCGGCGGTGCGGGCGATGCGCTCGGCGCGCTTCAAGCCCTACATGGACCAAGGCCAGGCGATCGAATGGACGACGCTGGCCCCGATCGAATTCAACCTGGAATGACCTGAACCGCCGACTCTCATGGACACCGTCTCGACCACCCAGGGCCTGGCCCATTTCCTCGCCCAGAGCGACGCCGTCGGCAAGACCTTGCTGGCGCTGCTGATCCTGATGTCCGCCGCCTCGTGGGCCATCATTGCCGGCAAGGGCGTTGCGCAATACCTGCGCCAGCGCCGCAGCAGCGAGTTCCTGAACCACTTCTGGAACGCCTCGACGCTGGACGAAGTCCGCCACGAGATCAGCACCCACGGCGCGCGTGACCCGTTTTCGCACCTCAGCGCGCACGCGCTTCATGCGCAGGTCCACCATGCCCGCCACGGCGCCTCGCGCCTGGCCGAGGCCGGCAGCGCCAGCGAGTTCGTCACCCGCACCATCAAGAAGGTGCTGGACGAGGAAACCACGCGCTTCGAGAGCGGCCTGACGACGCTGGCGACCGTCGGCGCGACCGCGCCCTTCGTTGGCCTGTTCGGCACTGTCTGGGGCGTGTACCACGCGCTGCTGGCCATTGGCATGAGCGGCGCCGGCACGCTGGACAAGGTCGCCGGCCCGGTCGGCGAAGCGCTGGTGATGACCGGCATCGGCCTGGCCGTGGCCATCCCGGCCGTGGTCGCCTACAACGCCTTCACCCGCAGCAACCGCGTGCTGGCCGGCCGGCTGGATGCCTTTGCCTTCGAGCTGCACAGCTTCCTGACCATGGGCGAGGCGCCCGGCGCCGGCCAGCAGCAGCTGGGCGCCAGCGTGAGGCCGCTGAAACCAGTGCCGCAGCAGGCCCAGACCCCGGCTTCGGCCTGAGGACCGCGCGATGGCTTTTGCTTCCTTCGACAAGCAGCGCGCGTCCGCGCCGCTGGCCGAGATCAACATGGTGCCGCTGATCGACGTGATGCTGGTGCTGCTGGTGATCTTCATCGTCACCGCGCCGCTGCTCACGCATGCCGTCAAGCTGCAGCTGCCGCAGGCCAGCAGCCAGGTCAACAACGTGCCGCCGGACAAGATCGATTTCGCGATTGACGCCAAGGGCCAGCGCTACTGGAACGGCGAGCCCGTGACCCGCGCCCAGGCCGCGGAGCGCTTCCAGGCCGAATCCGCGAAGCAGCCGCAGCCCGAGGTCCACCTGCGCGCCGACCACCAGGCGGCCTACGGCGCCGTCGCCGAAACGCTGGCCGATGCCGGCCGCGTGGGCCTGACCAAGATCGGTTTCGTCAGCGAACCCGATCCTCGCTGACGGCCCCAAATACCGCGCCCCTGGCTTTACGACGCCGCAACAACGGTGCCGTACCCTGCGGGGTCAACTGCTCCCGCGCCGATTCTTCCGCTCATGTTGTTGCACATTCCGCAAGTCCTGACCCCCGACGAACTGCAGACGCTGAACGCACGTCTGGACGGTGGCAGCTGGGTCGACGGCCGGGCCAGCGTCGGCCCGCAGGGTGCGCAGGTCAAGCGCAACCGCCAGCTGGACGACAAGTCGCCGCTGGCCGCCGAGTTGTCGCAGTTCGTCACCCGCGCACTGCTGCGCCACCCGATGTTCCTGTCGGCCGCGCTGCCGCTGGAAATCCTGCCACCCTACTTCAACCGCTACAGCGGCGGCGAGCACTACGGGGACCATGTGGACGGCGCCATCCGCTACCTGCCCAGCGGCAAGGCGCTGCGCACCGACGTCTCGGCCACGCTGTTCCTCGCCGAGCCCGAGAGCTACGAAGGCGGTGACCTGGTGGTGCGCGACACCTATGGCGAGCACCTGGTGAAGCTGCCGGCCGGCGACCTGGTGCTGTACCCGTCGACCAGCATTCACCACGTCGAGCCGGTCACCGGCGGCGAGCGCCAGTGCGCCTTCCTGTGGCTGCAAAGCATGATCCGCGACGACGCCCAGCGCGCCGCGCTCTACGAACTGGACCAGGCCATCCAGTCGCTGCGCGGCCGCATCGGCGACTGCCCGGAAACCGTCACGCTGACCGGCCACTATCACAACCTGCTGCGCCGCTGGGCTGATGTCTAAAGACCGCAATGCCTGGCTGCGCACGCTGCTGCAGTGGCACTGGATCAGCTCGGCGATCTGCCTGGTCGGGCTGCTGGGTTTTTCGATCACCGGCTTCACGCTGAACCACGCTGGCGAGATCGAGGCCAAGCCCGCCGTACACAACCAGACCGGCACGCTGACGCCAGACCTGCTGAAGCTGCTGGACGCCAGCCCGGCCGCGAAGAAGGACAAGGCCAATGCGCCGCTGCCGCCGGCCGTGCGCGACAAGCTGATGGCCGAGACCTCGCTGCGCTGGCCAGCCGAAACCGAGGCCGAGTGGTCGCCCGACGAGGTCTACCTGCCGCTGCCGCGCCCGGGCGGCGACGCCTGGCTGCGCATCGACCGCCACGAAGGCAGCTTTGAGGCCGAACTCACCGACCGCGGCTGGCTCGCCTACTTCAACGACCTGCACAAGGGCCGCCACACCGGCACCGCCTGGCGCTGGTTCATCGACCTGCTGGCCATTGGCTGCTGCCTGTTCGCACTGACCGGTCTGTTGATCCTGCAAATCCATGCCCGCCACCGCGCGCTGACCTGGCCGCTGGTGGGCGCCGGCCTGCTGCTGCCGGCCCTGGTCGCGCTGCTGCTGATGCATTGATCTGATTTTTGACAGCTCCCACATCATTCCTGTACCTCAAGGTGACCTGCATGCAACTCCGATATTCGATGGCCCTGGGCAGCGCGGTGGCGCTGAGCGCGCCGGCCTGGGCGGCCGACCTGCAGCTGCGCGTCGAAGTGCCGCGCCTCACCGTGGCCGAATACCACACGCCGTATGTGGCGGTGTGGCTGCAAAGTGCGGCCGACCAGAAGTTCGCCGGCAACCTGGCCGTCTGGTACGACGTGAAGAAGCGCGACAACGCCGGCACCAAGTGGCTCAAGGACATGCGCAGCTGGTGGCGCGTCAGCGGCCGCGCGCTGGAGATGCCGGTGGACGGCGTCAGCGGCGCGACGCGCGCGCCGGGCGAGCACACACTGAACCTGGGCAACGCCAAAGCCCTGGCCGAGCTGCCGCCGGGCCAGTACGAGCTGCTGATCGAAGCCGCACGCGAAGGCGGTGGCCGCGAAGTGGTCAAGGTGCCGTTTGCCTGGCCGGTGAAGACGGCCGACAGCAGCAGCGTCAAGGGCGAGCACGAGCTGGGCGCCGTGAGCCTCAGCGTCAAGCCTTGAGACCCCCAGGAGACACCCGATGAACACTTTCACAAGCTCCATGCGCCATACCGCGCTGACGACTGCGCTGGCCGCCACGCTGCTGGCCGGCCTGGTGCCGCTGGCCCACGCGCATCACCCGTGGATTGCGCCGACGGCGACGCTGGTGGACAACCGCGACGGCGCGGTCTCCTTCGACGCCGCGACCAGCGAAGCATTGTTCGAGTACGACGCCCGCGGCCTGCCGCTGGACGGCCTGGTCGTCACCGGCCCGGACGGCACCAACCTGGCCGTCGACAAGGACAAGCTCAACACCGCTTCGCGCCACCGCAGCAGCTTCGACCTGACGCTGCCCAAGCCCGGCACCTACCGCGTGGCCAACGTCAGCGAAACCGTGATGGCCAGCTACAAGCTGGGCAGCGAGACCAAGCGCTACCGCGGCACGCTGGAAGCCTGGGCCAAGGAAAAGCCGGCCGACGCGAGCGACGTGCAGGTCACGCAGATGCTCAGCCGCGTCGAGACCTTCGTCGCCCGCGACACGCCCAGCACCACCCCGATCACGCCGGTGGGCAAGGGCATCGAGCTGATCCCGCTGACCGCGCCGGTGGACATCAGCACCGGCGACACCAGCCGCTTCCGCGTGCTGGTCGACGGCCAGCCCTATGCCAATGCCGCCGTCAGCCTGCTGCAGGGCGGCAACCGCTACCGCTACAAGATGGGCGAGCAGAACTTCAGCACCGAC
>NZ_VIDT01000502.1 GCF_006519715.1 Ideonella azotifigens | reverse complement strand
CTGAGGTGGTTCAGCAGTTCGGCGCCGGTCGAGTCGCGCACGATCAGCTGTACCGGGATCGCCGGCGCCACGCTTTGCGTCACGGTGCAGAACTGCTCGAAGGTGACCAGCACGCGGTCCAGGTGTTCCAGCGACGCGGCCGGCACGCCCAGCGTCAGCGTGGCCTGCATGCGCATCACGCGGTTGCGGCCCTGGGCGTTGCGCCCCACATGGGCCTGCAGCTCGCAGCTCAGCGGTTCGGGCGACTGCTTGAACTTGCGCAGCGCAAACAGCAGCGAATCCGACAGGCAGTTGCCCACCGCGGCCGCCAGCAGCTGGACCGGCGACGGTCCGGTCGAACTGCCCAGCGGCGGCGGCTCGTCGCCAATGATGGCGGGCACTTCGTCGCCGAAGCCGATCTCGAAGCGGTAGTCCTGCAGCTGGCGCAGCGTGACGGTGGTGACCAGCGTGGACGGGGTGGGTGAAGTTGAGGTGATGTCGCTCATCGGCGCATCCTACAGACGCTCACCTGATCTTGCCGAGCAGGCCCTGCACTTCCTCCAGCACTTCGCCGAGCTGCTTGCGACCGCGGGGGGTATCGCCCACCCGCGCGCCCAGCTCCTGTTCCATGAAGCAAACCGTCATGCGGACATAGGTACTGTCCAGCGCCTTGCGCACCGCCGACATCTGGCTGGCGATGTCCTGGGTGCTCTGGCCTTCATCCAGCATGCGCTGGATGCCCCTGAGCTGGCCTTCGGCACGCTTCAGGCGGTTCATCAGGTCGGTTCGGCTCTTTTCGTCGGTCAGCATTGCCATCGCCGGGCTCCGTCGCAAGAGATAGGTGCCAGGGGATTGTGCGGCTTTCCGCCCAGGAAAGGCGGTCATCTGTATAGGGGACGACACCATGTGCCGCCGCCTTTTTGCGCCAGTCGCATTCCGTGCCGGGCACGGGTGGGGGTTTGCCAGAAGGACCTGCCGCCTGGTGCTCAGTGCAGGTAACTCAAGCCCAGGCCAGCCAGCGCCGAGGCGATCACCACAGTGATCACGCCCAGCTTGAAGCGGAACAGCGCCAGCCCGGCGCCAATGCCGATCAGCGCCGAGAACAGGTCGAAGCGCCCGGCCCAGCCTTGCGGCCACAGCACACGCCAGGCAAAGAAGACCGCGAGGTTGGCAATCACGCCGACCACCGCGGCGGTGATGCCGGTCAGCGGCGCCGTGAACTTCAGCTTGCCGTGGGTCGATTCGATGAAGGGCCCGCCCAGGAAGATGAACACGAAGGACGGCAGGAAGGTGAAGAAGGTGACCACGCTGGCGGCCGCCGCACCGGCGAGCGGCAATGCGTCCGGCCCGAACAAGGCCTGGCCCCAGCCGCCGACAAAGCCGACAAACGCCACCACCATGATCAGCGGCCCGGGTGTGGTCTCGCCCAGCGCCAGGCCGTCGATCATCTGCGGCGCCGTGAGCCATTGGTAATGGTCGACCGCACCCTGGTACACGTAAGGCAGTACCGCGTAGGCGCCGCCAAAGGTCAGCAGCGCGGCCTTGGTGAAGAACCAGGCCATCTGCGTCAGCGCGCCCTGCCAGCCGTACAACGCACACAACACGCCGATGGCGAGTCCCCACAGCCCCAGGCCGATGCCCAGCACCCAGCGGAAATGGGCCCAACTGAACAACGCATGCGCGGGCGTTGGCGTCGTGTCGTCGATCAATGCGGGGCCAGCCGGCTGGCCCGCCTTGCCATGGCCACCACCGACGGTGAACTTTTCCGGCGCCCAGCGGCCACCCGCGTAACCCATGGCGCCGGCCGCCAGCACGATGAGCGGGAAGGGCAATTGCAGCGCGAAGATCGCCACAAAGGCGGCCACGGCAATGCCCCACAGCCAGCGGTTTTTCAGCGTGCGCGAGCCCACGCGCCACGCCGCATGCACCACCAGTGCGGTGACGGCCGGCTTGATGCCGTAGAACAGCCCGGCGATCACCGGCACGTTGCCAAACGCCATGTAGAGCCAGGACAGCGCGATCAGGATGAACAGCGAAGGCAGCACGAACAGCCCGCCTGCGACCAGCCCGCCCCAGCTGCGGTGCATCAGCCAGCCGATGTAGGTTGCCAGCTGCTGGGCCTCGGGGCCGGGCAGCACCATGCAGTAGTTCAGCGCGTGCAGGAAGCGGCCCTCGGAGATCCAGCGCCGCCGCTCGACCAGCTCCTCGTGCATGATCGCAATCTGCCCGGCCGGTCCGCCAAAGCTGATGAAGCCAAGCTTCAGCCAGAACCAGAAGGCTTCAGCGAGGCTGACGGGGGCGGGCGGGGTGGCGTCCAGCGGCGCAACGGTCATGGGCGCTCCTTCTGTCTGACGCCTACTGAGGCCTACAGCGCTTTGGCCTCCGCCAACGCCGCCGCGAGGGGCCGCAGCTTGTCCGCGTACGGCTGCCACTTCGGGGTTTCGCGCTTGGTGATGACTTGACGCACCGACACCGCGCTGGCAGTGGACACAAGGCGCGTCCGCTCGCCGATGGCCAGCATCGCAGGCTCGAAGTCCAGGCCGCAGAAGGCTGCCACCTTGCGCAGCGTGGCCTCTGGCTGGCCCACCAGTTCGGCGTAGTCCACGTCCAGGATGTGGCCCGGGAACTGGGCATGCCAGTGCGCCATCAGCCGCTGGTACTGGGCGTAGAAGGCGGCCAACTCCCGCAGGTCGTAGCTGTACGGGTTGGCGTCGTGGAACAGCTCGCGCAGGTTGGAGAAGCAGACCTCCATCGGGTCGCGCCGCAAGTGCAGGATGCGGGCCTGCGGCAGTGCTCGGCAGATGAAGCCGATGTTGAGGAAGTTCGAGGGCAGTTTGTCGGTGAAAAACCGCTCGCTGCCCAGGCGCCAGGCCATGCGCTCCAGGTAGCCGCGACCCACGGCGGCAAAGTTGGCGCCGCGTGAGCGTCGAACCAGGGCCAGGTCGATCACACCGCGGCAGTGGTGGTCGGTGGCGTGGCGCATCTGGCTGGTGAAGTCATACAGCTCGCCCAAAGCGCGCACCTCGGAATGACCGTCCAGCATCTGTTCCAACAGCGTGGTGCCAGAGCGGTGCATGCCGACGATGAACAGCGGCAGCTTGGCGCCAGCGTCGGGCACGGGCTGGTCTACAGGTGTGACGGCTGGCGCGGGCATGGCGATCAGCGCATCCACCAGGTCCACGCTGTCCTGGCTGCGATAGTTCAGCTGCGAGCGCTTGGCGCGGCAGGCGCGCTCCAGTGCCGACCAGGCGGCGTCGTGTTCCCCCAGGTCGTCCAGCGTCTTGTGCAGCGCATAGGCCAGTTCGGCAACCTCCTCCGGCCGGCGGTTGGGACGGGCCAGTTCGGTGCGGATCGCGATGACGTGGTTGGATGCGGCAGTCTGCTTGTCCAATTCAGCCAGCAGGCCCCAGGCACGGGCAAGCTGCGGCGCGCGCAGAGTACAGGCCAGCAGTTCGGCACGGGCCTCGTCGAAGCGGCCCAGGTAGAGCAGCACCTGGCCACGTGTCACCAGCACCGCCGGATGGTCCGGTTCGCGGCGCTTGGCCTCGTCCAGCAGCGGCAGCGTGGCGGCGTGTTCATTGAGATGGGTTAGCTGACCAGCAAAACCGAGCAGCAGCGGCATCGGCAGGCGAGCCAGGGGCTTCAGGCGTTCCAGGCAGGCAAGCAGCGCTGGCGCCTCGTTGAAGGTGCGCAGCCGGGCGATCAATTCCTGCACCAGCTCAGGGTCGGTCGGCGCGGCCTCGGCTGCGGCCAACGTGTGCGTGCGGGCTTGGCGGTAATGGCCGGCCAGCGAGGCCATGTACGAGAGCTGCAGCAGCAGGTCGGCATCGCCGGGATGCCGGCTTAGCAGGGTCTCGAAACAGGCCGTGGCTTGCGCCCACCTGCCCTCGGTGGCATGTTGCTCGGCCTGCTGGCGCAATGCGTCGTCCGTGAGCATCTGGCTCCTGCGTGCGGGTAAAGGAAAGGACAGAGCGGGCCTGCGTCCCGCGCTGCATCAGCGGGGGACGCGGGCAACTGGCAAGCTTCCGGCTGCCGGAATCAGCAAGATGTGGCCGCGTGGCATAGGCTGGCGCGGCGCCAAGGAGGCTCAGAACGGAATGTCGTCGTCCATGTCGTCGAAGCCGGTCGACGACTTCGGTGCTGGCCTTGGCGCCGGGG
>NZ_VIDT01000501.1 GCF_006519715.1 Ideonella azotifigens | reverse complement strand
GCTGCCAGTTCAACACCGCTCACGTTCGCCGCCTGGTGGCGCGACTTCCGCCGCACACTGGCGGCCAGCCCGATCAACGCGCGCAAGAAAGCGCGCTTGCCATGACCCATCTCCCTCTGCAGGACACCCGCCCCTTGATGCTGGATGCCAAGTGCCCCGTGACCGCGCTGGCCTTGTCCGCGCTGCTGCTTGCCACCGGTTCGGCCACGGCGCAAAACGCCCCCGCGCCGGCCGCCTCGTCGGCCAAACCGAAAACCGCCGCAAGCCACAAAGCCGCGCCGCACAAGAAGCCGACCAAGTCCGCGCCCGGCAAACGTGGCGCGGTGCAGAGCGACGACGCACCCGATGTCGTGACCTACGGCCAGCGCGAGGACGTGCTGCGCCTGGGCCGCAGTCTGGCGGAGCAGCAGGGGCTGGACGCGGACTGGGTGCTGGCGCAGCTGGCGCAGGCCCGCTACCAGCCCAGTGTGGCCAGGCTGGTGATGCCGCCGGCAGCAGGCGTGGCCAAGAACTGGCAGGCCTACCGGGCGCGTTTCGTCGAGCCGCAGCGCCTGCGTGAAGGCCAGCGCTGGTGGCAGGACCACGAGCGCTGGCTGGACCAGGCCGAAGCGCGCTGGGGCGTGCCGGCTTCAGTGATCGTCGCCATCGTCGGCATCGAGACCTTCTACGGCCGGCACACCGGCGGCTACAAGGTGATCGACGCGCTGGCGACGCTGTCTTTCGACTTCCCCAGCGGCCGCTCCGACCGCACGCCTTTCTACCGCGACGAACTGGCCGGCTTCCTGCGCTGGTGCAACCAGGAAAAGCGCGACCCGCAAAGTGTGCGCGGCTCGTACGCGGGTGCCATCGGCCTGCCGCAGTTCATGCCGAGCAGCATCCTGAAATACGCGGTGGACTTCGACGGCGATGGCCGCATCGACCTGGACACGCATGGCGCCGACGTGGTGGGCAGCGTGGCGCACTACCTGGCCGAATTCGGCTGGCAGCGCGGCCTGCCGACGCACTTCGGCGTGACCCCGCCAGCCGCGGTGAGCGACCGCGCTACCTTGCTGGCCCCCGACATCCTGCCCAGCTTCAGCGCCAAGCAGATGACCGAGCTCGGCGCGCAGCTGGACGCCGCGGGCCAGGCCTACGACGGCCCGCTCGCGCTGGTCGAACTGCAGAACGGCGACAGCGCGCCCAGCTACGTGGCCGGCACGCGCAACTTCTACGTCATCACGCGCTACAACTGGTCCAGCTATTACGCGCTGGCCGTCATCGAACTGGCGCGCACGCTGCGGCAGATGCGGCCACCCGCACCGGCGCCCGCAGCCACCCCGGCAGTCTCCAGCCCGGCCAGTCCCTGAAAACAGGCGCATGCAGGCGGTCCGCCACGGCGCGGCCTGCATACAATGAACTTCTCCCAGCTCAGCGCTAGCCGAGGCCCATGTCCCGTCTGCCGGAACTTGCCGAACGCATCGACCGCCTTGTGCTCCGCCACGAGGAACTTGCGCGCACCAATGCCTTGCTGACCCAGCAACTGCAGTCGGTGCTCGCCGAGCGGGACAACCTGCGCTCGCGCTTGGCTGCGGCACGCGCCCGGGTCGAGATCCTGCTGGACCGCCTGCCGGCGGACACGCCCAGCGCAGGCAAGGCGGGAGCCGCCGAATGAAGCAGATGGAAGTCACGATCCTGGGCCAGAGCTACCTGCTGGCCTGCCCCGAAGGCGGCGAGGCCTTGCTGCTGTCGGCGGTTCAGACGGTGGACCAGGAAATGAGCGCCATCCGCGACGCCGGCAAGGTCAAGGCACGCGAGCGCATGGCGGTGCTGGCGGCGCTGAATCTGGCCTACCGCCTGGCCGAGCGGCCTGCATCCGCGCCGGTTGCCGCACCTGCCATCTCGGCTGCCGCGAGCCCTGCACAAACCGCAGCCGAGCAGGAAGCCGAGTTGCTGGTGACGCAGCTGATCGACCGGCTTGACAGCACCTTGGGCCACGACGGTCAGTTGCTCTGAGCGCCGCCGCCGACGCAGCGGCGTAGCACGGCTGCCCCAGGCCCTGCGACAGCTTTACAAGACGGCCTTTTGTTGACCACGGTTTTGGCTTCTTTTCCTACGCTTCCCGGCGCCGCACGGCCTAGAATCAAACCGTCCGCTGCATCTGCGTGGGTTTTATATTTCCTTGAACCGATGCTCTCGCGAGCCTGGGCTTGGAACATTGCTCGACTGGTGTGATCGTCTCGCGTCAGATGAACCCGAAGTCTTGCTGACCTCGCCCACCTGAATCCCCTGGGTTCAGGAATGCGGCCCATGGTTTGCAGCGGACACCTTCTTCTTCAATGCCGGCCTGTTGCAGGGCCGGCATTTTTTCGTGCCTCGCTGCAGCAGACATGAACGCCGCCCCCCAATACTGGTTGATGAAGATCGAGCCCGACGAATGCTCGATCGACGACCTCGCCGCCCTGCCCGGCCAGACCGTGCCGTGGACCGGCGTGCGCAACTACCAGGCGCGCAACTTCATGCGCGATGGCATGCGCGTGGGTGACCAGGTGCTGTACTACCACTCTTCCTGCGCCGAGCCCGGCGTGGCTGGCATTGCCGAAGTCGCCAGCAGCGCCTACCCGGACGCGACCCAGTTCGACGCCAAGAGCCCGTACTTCGACCCCAAGTCCAAGCCCGAGGCACCGCGCTGGCTCAACGTGGACGTGAAGTTCCGCAAGAAGACCCGGCTGCTGCCGCTGAAGGACATGCGCGAGGTGCCGGCGCTGGCCACGATGCGCCTGTTGCAGCCCGGCAGCCGGCTGTCGATCACGCCGGTCTCGCCAGAGGAATGGCAGGCCGTGATGGCACTGCTGGACCGCTGATGGATTTCTCGCTGACGCTGGTGGCCGAACTGCTTCTGCTGGGCAGCTTCACCGGTTTCCTCGCCGGCCTGCTGGGCGTGGGCGGCGGCATGCTGCTGGTGCCCTTCCTGACGCTGATCATCAGCCACCGCGACGTGCCGGCGGACCTGGCGGTGAAGATGGCCATCGCCACCTCGATGGCCACCATCCTGTTCACCTCGCTGTCCAGCGTGCGCGCGCACCACCGGCACGGCGCCGTGCGCTGGCCCATCGTGCGGGCGATGGCGCCCGGCATCCTGGTTGGCGGGCTGCTGGCCGGCGCCGGCATGTTCGCCGTGGTCAAGGGCCAGTGGCTGGCGGTCATGTTCTGCCTGTTCGTCAGTTTCTCGGCCACGCAGATGCTGCGTGGCCGCAAGCCCAAGCCGCAGCGGCAGATGCCGGGCTGGCAAGGCCAGGCGGCGGCTGGCACCACGGTGGGCTTTGCCTCGGGCCTGGTCGGCGCAGGTGGCGCCTTCATCAGCGTGCCGTTCATGACCTGGTGCAACGTGCCGATCCACAACGCGGTGGCGACCAGCGCCGCTTTGGGTTTCCCGATCGCACTGGCCAACACGCTGGGCTATGTGGTCAGTGGCTGGTCGCTGCCTTCCGCGCTGCCGGGCAGCTTTGGCTACCTGTATGTGCCGGCACTGGCCGTCATCGCAGTCGTCAGCATGCTGATGGCGCCGCTGGGCGCGAAGGCCGCGCATGCGATGGACGTGGGGAAGCTCAAGCGCATCTTCGCGGTGCTGCTGTACGGCCTGGCCGCCTACATGTTGTGGAAGGCGCTGGCGCAATGAATCGTTTTGATGCCGTGGTGATCGGCGCTGGTGCGGCCGGGCTGTTCTGCGCCGCGCAGGCCAGCCAGCGCGGCCTGAAGGTGCTGCTGATCGACCATGCGGCCAAGCTGGCCGAGAAGATCCGCATCTCCGGTGGTGGCCGCTGCAACTTCACCAACCGCGATGCAGGCCCGGCCAACTTCCTGTCCGACAACCCGCACTTCGCGCGCTCGGCGCTGGCCCGCTACAGCTCGGCCGATTTCATTGCGCTGGTGCAGAAGCACCGCATCGCCTTCCACGAGAAGCACAAGGGCCAGCTGTTCTGCGACGACTCGGCCGACCAGATCATCCAGATGCTGCTGCGCGAATGCGAAGCCGGCGGGGTGACGCGCTGGCAGCCGTGCACGGTGAACGAAGTGGACCGCGCCGACGATGGCGGCTGGCAGTTGCAGACCGACCGCGGCCCGGTGCAGGCGCCGCAACTGGTGATCGCCACCGGCGGACTGCCTGTCC
>NZ_VIDT01000500.1 GCF_006519715.1 Ideonella azotifigens | reverse complement strand
CTGCTGGAGATCCAGGCCGAAAGCGCCCGCAACCCGGCCGTGGCCGAACTGGTGAAAGCGGCCGACCTGAAGTTGCACGCACGCGCGGTGGCCACCATGCGCAGCCAGCAGCCTGCGCTCAGCCAAGCCCAGGCCGCGCTGCGGGTGGAGATCGTCGCCTCGCTGGCTGAAGGTCGGCTGTTCCGGGAAGGCATCGGCCCGGCACTGGATCGGCAGCAACTGGTGCCGCTGCTGCGCCGGGTGGTGGACCTGCTGTTCCTGCCGGATTGAGCCCTCCCGGCCCGCGCCGCCTCGGCTCGCTTACAGTCGGCCCCATGCGCAAGCATTTCGCGATCTTCGCCTTGCTGCTGGGCTGCCTGTTCATGGCCCAGTCCAGCATGGCCGTGGCCGCGGTCTACCGTGGCTGTTGCCTGGAAGATTGCAAGGGCGCGGGCCACTGCGTCGACATGGGCTGCCAGACCTGCCAGGTCCCGGCCGCGCTGCCCACTCCGGCGACCGCGCCGTTGCGTGCTGCCACTGCTGCGCGCGCCGCGCCTGCAAACTTGGCGCCTTCGCCCGAAGGCATGATCCGCGACGTTTGGCGTCCACCGAATCTGAAGACTCTGCTCATCTGAACAAAGTTTTCAACATCAAGGATGCAAACCATGAAATCCCGTTTCCTCAAGCTCTCGGCCGCCATTGCGCTGGCCACCCTGTCCACCGTCGCCCTCGCAGCCAACGCCTGCTGCGGCGACCTGGCCTGCTGCCTGCAGCACCTGGTCTGCTGCCTCTGACGCAGCCCCCTGAGCACTGAGCGGGCCTGAAGCGCCCGCGGCCGGCGGCGCAAGCCGCCGGCCATCAAAGCAGCCCGGCCAACAGCCTGGCGAGGTCGTGCGGCGGCGCCACCAGGGCACCAGCGCCAAAGCTCATGTCGGGTCGACTGGCCTCGGGCCAGCCGATCACCGTCATGCCGGCAGCCAGGCCCGCAGTTGCGCCGGCCTGGCTGTCTTCCACCACCAGGCATTGGGCGGGCGTGAGGCTCAGCAGCCAGGCCGCGCGCAGGTAGGGCTCGGGCTGTGGCTTGCCTTCGCGCACGTCGTTGCGCGAAACGGTGATCAGGTCCGGCCGAGTCAGGCCGAGCACCTTCAGGCTGGCGTCCAGCAGCATGCGGTCGGAGTTGGTGACCACCGCAAAAGCGCAACCGGCCTCGGCCACCGCGGCCAGCGCCTGCTGCGCGCCGGGCCGCCAATGCAGCTCGCCAATGCGGTCCAGGAAAGCGCGGTACTTGGCCGTGGCGAGTTCAGCGTAGCTCAGCGGCAAACCAGCCTCTGCCACCAAGTGCTCATAGACCGCGCGCAGCGACTGGCCGGTCATCGCGGCGTCGAAGCCGGCCGGCTTGGCCAAGCCCAGGCCGTCCAGCACGTCGGACAGCGCGCGGTGGTGTGTGCCTTCGCTGTCGACCAGGGTGCCATCCATGTCGAAAAGAACTGCCTCAATCTTCATCACAAACTGCATCCAGGTCGTTGCACCATCGCCAACATCGGTCTCGGCAGGTTCAGCGCAACGTGCGGTTGAACAACGCCAGCGCCCTGCCCCAGGCCTGCTGCGCGGCGGCGGCGTCGAAGCGCGGCGTGGTGTCGTTGTTGAAGCCGTGCTGGGTGCCGGCGTACTTGAAGGCTTCGTACTTCACGCCCGCCGTCTTCAGGCCGGCCTCGTAGGCCGGCCAGGCGGCGTTGATGCGTTCGTCGTTGTCGGCGTAGGCCAGCACCAGTTCGGCCTTGATGCGGCCAACTTCCTCGGCCGGCGGCGGCGCGCCGTAGAAAGGTGCACCGGCCCGCAGTTCGGGCACGCGAGCTGCGAGGAAGTTGACCATGCCGCCGCCGTAGCAGAAGCCGATGGCGCCGAGCTTGCCGTTGTTGCCCGGCAGCGTGCGGGCATAGGCTGCAGCGGCCAGGAAGTCCTCGCGGGTCTTGGCCTGGTCCAGCTTGCCGAACAGGTCGCGCGCCTTGTCTTCATCGCCGGGGTAGCCGCCCAGCGTGAACAGTGCGTCCGGCGCGATGGCGATGAAGTTCTCCAATGCCAGCCGGCGCGCGATGTCCTCGATGTGCGGGTTCAGCCCGCGGTTCTCGTGCACGACCAACACGACCGGCAGCGGCCCGCTGGCCTGCGCCGGCCGGGCCACGTAGGCGCGCACCTTGCCGTAGCCGGCGGGCGACGCGAACTCGACCGATTCGGTCTTGATCCGTGCGTCCGTGGGCGGAACCTTCTGCGCCCGCGCAAAGTCCGGGCTCAAGGCGGCCAGCAGGCCGAGCGAGGTGGTGCCGGCAGCCGTGGCAAAGCGGGTGGCCCGGTCCAGGAAGCCCCGCCGGTCAATGTCGCCGTGCACGTACTGATCGAACAGGCACCACAGCTCGGGATCGATCTCCAGCGTGGTGACGGTGGGGCTGACGCGCGCAGCGGACTGAGTCATGGCAGGACCTTGGGTTGAGGAAAAGGTGCGTGCCTTGTACACCGACGGCAAAGTCGCTCGCGGCGCCAAGGGCATCTCCTGGCGCCAGAGCGGCGTGCTTGCGGCATCATTTCGCCGTGGCCCACATCGCCTTCACCTCGCAACTGCAGCGTTTCACTGAAACGCCGGAGTTCGACACGCCCGCGGCCACGCTGGGCGAGGCGCTGGCGGCCGCTTTCGAGCGCAACGCCCGACTGCGCCCGTACATCCTGGACGAGCAGGGCCACTTGCGCCAGCATGTGGTGATCTTCATCGAGGACCGGCGGGCGCAGGACCGCATTGGCTTGAGCGACCCGCTGGCCCCGGCCGACCGGGTCTACGTGTTGCAAGCCCTGACGGGCGGTTGACCGGCGGCGCTGGCCCGCCTCGCAAGGAGCACAAGACATGGATGATCGTGCCTGGGTGGCCACCCGCAAAGGCTTGTTCGAACTCCGGCTTCGGGCAGGTGCCTGGGCGGTGGAGCGCGCCAGCTTCGTTGGCGACCCGGTGAGCAACGTGTTGCCGCCGGACGCCTCGGGCCACATGCTGGCCGCCCTGCACCTGGGCCACTTCGGCGTCAAGCTGCACCGCTCGGATGACGCAGGCGCGAGCTGGCACGAAGTGGACGCGCCCAGCCTGCCGGCCCAACCCAGCGACGCCGAGGGCCCGCCGTGGAAGGTGACGATGGTCTGGTCGCTCGAACGGGCTGGCGCATCCATCTTCGCCGGCACCCTGCCCGGCGCTCTTTTCCGCTCCGGCGATGGCGGCGCCAGCTGGCAGCTGGAGCAGGCCTTGTGGCAGCGCCCCGAGCGCCCATCCTGGACCGGCGGCGGCTATGACCAGCCCGGCATCCATTCGATCTGCCCGCAGCCCGGCGGCACGCTGCTGGTGGGCGTGAGTTGCGCCGGCGCGTGGCTCACGCAGGACGACGGTGCCTCCTGGCGCCAGGCGGCCCACGGCATGCGCGCGGACTTCATGCCGCCGGACCAGGCTTTCAACCCCGAGGTGCAGGACCCGCACGCCATCGTGCGCTGCGCGGCCGCGCCGGACGTGCTCTGGTGCCAGCACCACAACGGCATCTTCCGCTCGACCAACGGCGGCACGCAGTGGACCGAAATCACCGCGCCGCTGTCGGTGTTCGGCTTCGCCGTGGCGGCGCACCCGCTGGACCCGCAGACCGCCTGGTTCGTCCCTGCCGTGAAGGACCAGTGCCGCGTGCCGGTGAACGGCGCGCTGGTGGTCAACCGCACCCGCGACGGTGGTGCCAGCTTCGAGACGCTGCGCGCCGGCCTGCCGCAGCAGGACTGCTACGACCTGATGTACCGGCACGGCCTGGCGGTGGACAGCCGCGGCCAGGGCCTGCTGATGGGCAGCACCACCGGCGGCCTGTGGGCCAGCCACGACAGCGGCGACCAATGGGCGGCCCTGCCGGCCCGGCTGCCACCGGTCTACGCAGTGCGCTTCGGCTGAGCGCTGGAGCGTCTTTCGCCGGTGTCCGGGACGACACCCTCTCAGCGTTTCGGAGATCGACAGTGGATGGCGCAGTCCAGTCTATGCGCGCCGCAGCAACTGCTCGATCACCTGTTCCAGCCCGAGCAAGCCGCGCCGCGGCGTGCGCTCGAACGTCAGCCAGCCGGCATTGAAACCATCCAGCATCTGCATGCGTGGCAGCGGGTGCTGCATGCCCTGCGCGCGGAAGCGGGCCTCC
>NZ_VIDT01000050.1 GCF_006519715.1 Ideonella azotifigens | reverse complement strand
CCACTGGAGCGCCGAAGAGACCGAGGCCCTGCGGGCGGCCGTGGACAAGGCTGCCAAGCCGCTGCAGCGCTACCGCTGCGCCGCCTGCGGCTTCGAGGCCCAGCGCTACTTCTGGCAATGCCCTGGCTGCCTGGGCTGGGACAGCTTCCCGCCACACCACGTGGAAGAGCTTTGATGAGGACCGGCGCTGCGCGCGACGACCCGCGGGTCGTGCTCTGCATGAAGTGGGGCAGCAAGTACGGCCCTGAGTACGTCAACCGGCTCTATGCGATGGTGCGCCGCCACCTGCGCGGCGACTTCCGCTTCGTCTGCCTGACCGACGACGGCCGCGGCGTGCGCAGCGAAGTCGAATGCCTGCCCATCCCGAAGCTGGAACTGCCGCCTGGCATTCCCGAGCGCGGCTGGACCAAGCTGACCACTTTCGAGGCGGACCTGCACGGCCTCACAGGCACCGCGCTGTTCCTGGACCTGGACGTGGTGATCGTGGCCGACATCACACCCTTCTTCGAGCAGCCGGGCGAGTTCCTGATCATCCACGACTGGAAGCGCCCCTGGCGCATCACAGGCAACTCCTCGGTCTACCGCTTCCGGCTCGGTGCGCATGCCGACGTGCTGGCCGAGTTCCTGCGCGACCAGGCCGACATCCGCGCCCGGTTGCGCAACGAGCAGGCTTTCCTGTCCGAGGTCATGCACCGCCAGGGCAAGCTGGCCTACTGGCCGGCCGAGTGGTGCTGCAGCTTCAAGTACCACAGCATCCCGAAGTTCCCGCTGAACTACCTGCGTGCACCGCAAGTGCCGGCCGGCGCCCGCATCGTCGTGTTCCACGGCGTGATGAACCCGCCGGACGCGCTGGTGGGCCGCAGCAACGGCAACTGGCGCCACGCCAAGCCGGCCGGCTGGATTGCGGCGCACTGGCACGAATGAGCGACCAGGGCATCGCTCAGGCGCCACGGCCTGGCGTGCCCAGCACTTGGGCCTGGTGGCCACACACCACCAAGCCCGGCAACGCAGGATTTCGCCTGCGCTGCGCGCAGATCATCGAGCAGCTGCAGCAGCGCGGTGCCTCGGCTGTCCTCTACCAACCCGGCTCGAATCGGCCGCCCCCCTCGGTGCTGGTCCTCTCTAAACGCTACGACAGCGCCAGCCTGGCCCATGCGCTCGCACTGAGCGATACACACGGCACGCGGCTGGTGCTGGACCTGTGCGACAACCACCTGCATGCGGAACCTGACGCGCCGCGCTGGCAGGCTCGCCGCGAGCAGTTGCTGGCTGCGCTGGCGGCGGTGGACCAGGTCATCGTCTCCAGCGACGCGCTGGCCGAAGTGGTTCAGGCCGAGGCACGCATCCGCCAACAGATGGCCGTGATCGGCGATGCGGCCGAGCCGCCCCACAAGCCCGCGCCGCTCGCCCGCTGGCGGCATCCGCTGGACGGATGGGAGTTGCTGCGCCTGCAGCATTGGCTCGCCGGGCAGCCGGGCGGCAAGCTGGTCTGGTTCGGCCAGCACGGGGTGCCATACGCCAGCGGCGGCATGGCGGACCTGGCCAAGCTCAGGCCAGTGCTGGAGCGGCTGCATGCCGCGCTGCCGCTGAGCCTCACGGTCATCAGCAACCACCGCCCCAAGTTCAACACGCTCACCCAGGGCTGGCGCGTGCCGGTGCACTACCTGCCCTGGCAGCCTCACACTGTGTCCAGGGCGCTTGCCATGCACGACGTGGCAGTGATCCCCATCACGCCCAACCCGTTCACCTTGTGCAAGACGAACAACCGCGTGGCCACCGCGCTGTTGCACGGCCTGGCCGTGGTGGCGGACAGCATCCCGAGCTACCGCGAATTTGCCGACTGCTGCTGCCTGGACGACTGGGGTGCGGGCTTTGAGCGCCTGCTGCGCGAACCCGCGTGGCGCCAGTCCCAGGTGGCCCGCGGTGTGGACTTGATCCAGTCACGCTGGCAACTGCCGCAGGTGGTCGACCAATGGCAGCAAGTGCTCACCCGGCTCGCGTCGAAGTGACGCACGCCGCGCGGCGGATCAGGCCCGCTTCAGGGCCCGTGTGAGGCGCTGCCTGGCCGCTGTCAGCAGCGCGGGCCTGTGGGGCGGCCGGTAAACCGCCTCTGCGAGCCGGAGGCGCAGCGGCAACTGGCGCGGGTCGCGTTCACCATGCTCCACCTGCCACAGCAGGCCAGGCCGGAACCAGCCCTGGCGAATGCCATCGCGCACCGCATCGGCACTGACGAAGTGGTCCTGCAACGCAAGGAACAGCGCGTCCATCCACACCGGCGCCAGCGGGTTTCTCGACGACAGCCAGGGCTGCAGGTTCATCGCGGTGAAGTGCAGCAGCCGGGTCTTGCCAGGCTCGAAACGCTCCAAAGAGTTCCAGGTGTAAGGCAGGCAGACGGTCTTGGACGGCTCGAACTCGAGCTCGGTCATCACCTCGCGGTAGCGCTGCTGCGCGAGGCGGTGGATCTCCACCGGGTCCCATCGCGCCAATGCGCAGTCGATCACCATCACGCTGAACTGCCGGCGCCGGCCGCTCTCAGGCGGCGCTTCGGCCGAGCTCACGGCCGAACCCACGGCGCGCAACTCAAGCAGCTCGCACAGATCGTGGAACACGAGCATGTCCGAGTCCAGGTAAACCGCCAGGCCGTGGTGGCCACTGAGCTGCGGGATGAAGAATCGCTGCAGCGAAAACAGGGTGTGGCCGGACGCGGGCACGGGCTGGCCTGCCAGGCAATCGTCCAGCCGCAGGATCTCGACTGGCAAACTGGCGTGACGCAGGATGCTGTGCGCCAGCACCTGCGCGGCCACATGCTGAGGCGGCGCGCAGCCGACATAGACTTTCAATGCGGCGTCGGCGGAGTCGGTCATCATTGGCTGATTTTGACGAGAAATTCCGGCCCCGCAGCCCTGTGGAAAGCGAGGAACCATGACCGCGCGCAAACCTGTTCGTGCCACGCTCGCCTTCGCGCTGCTGATTTCGCTGTTTGCAGCGGCACCCTCTTTCGCGGCCAGCACCGAGGTCAATACCGCGAACCAGGCCGAGCTGGAGATGGTCATCGGCATCGGACCGGACCTGTCGGGCCGGCTGCTGGCCGAGCGCGCAAAGGCGCCGTTCAAGGACTGGCTGGACTTGCAGCAACGCATGGCCGGCATCGGCCCGGTGCGAGCCGGCAAGTTGTCGGCCTCGGGGCTGACGGTGCGGGGCCAAACCTACCCAGCGGCGGTCAAGCCAGCGGCATCTCGTTAGCAGCCGAGGAAGCCCTTGACCTCGTCGCGGCGAGCCAGCGTGTCCGCCTCGCCCAGCGCCATCAGCTCGCGCGTGAAATCGCTCTCGAACAGCAGGTAGCTGGCGAGTGCCGAGCCGCGTGCCGTGCGGCCCATGCCACTGACGCCAACGCCACCCAGCAAGGCGCGGATCGGCAGCGGCAAGGTGTTGATGTGGCGTGCGGCAATGTCGTCCAGCCGCTGGCTGGGCGAGATCACCAGGATGTCGATCGGGCGAAGATGCGTGTGGCGCTTCGCTTCCGGCGGCAGCAGGCCCAGCGTGTGGTTGATGCGCTGCAATCGCTCGATGTCGACCGACAAGGCATCCAGGAAGATGCTGGACATCGCATGGCCGGCGATCTGCGCCATGTTGGGATATTCGCCCCTGGCCACCGGCTCGGTGGCAGGCGGCTCATGCATGCGGCCGGCTCCGATCACCAGCACCCGGTCGGCACCCAGGTGCACCGCAGGCGAGATCGGTGCGGTCTGCCGCATGCTGCCGTCGCCCATCCACTGCGGCCCGTCGTCGACACTCACCGACTGCGCCGGGAACACGAACGGGATCGCCGATGACGCGAGCAGATGCCTGGCCGTGATCGGTCCGTGCACCGCCAGGCGCTGGGAGCGCACCCAGCCCGGCACCGGCTCGGCGGCATCGTAAAAGGTCACGTGGTGGCCCGTGCTGTAGCTGGACGCCGCGATGGCCAGCGCGCGCACATGGCCGCGCTCTATCAACTCCCGCACCCGGGACACCGGCACCAGATTGTCCAGCAATTCGTTCAGCGGCGAATTGTCCAGCAGCGAGCGCGGGCGCAGCTTGCGCCAGCGCTTGATGGCCCAGCCGATGGACATCATCGTCAACCAGCCTGCACCAGTGCGGATCACGCCCAGCGAATCGGTGCGGTAGACCTGCTCGGCCTTGAAGCGCGACCAGATGTACGCCAGCCTGGCCACGGCCAGCTCGAATTCGTCCGCCCCCGCCGCCAGGGCCGCGGCATTGATGCCACCGGCCGAGGTGCCGGTGATGACAGGGAACGGGTTCTCGCTGCGCGAGCAACCGGCTTCGCGGCGGATCTGGCAGACGGCACGCAACACACCGACCTGGTAGGCGGCGCGCGCGCCGCCACCCGTCAGGACCAGGCCGGTGACAGGAGGGGAGGACATCGCCGCAGTCTAGGCCGCGGTGCGCGGCGCTGCGCCGTGAACAATCCCCCCACAGCCCGTCAAATCCGGGCTTTCGCGGTCAGGTCCAAGGATCAATACGGGTTGTTGCCACCGCGCATCGTGGGCGGGCCGGACGGGCCGCCAGGGGGCGGGCCACCGTAAGGCGGGCGCGGTGCGCCGCCGTAGCCATGGTCGTAGTGACCGTGATAGTTGTCGTGATAGCGGTCGCGGTACTCGTACGGATATGCACGGCGCTCGTAGTGCACCGGCACTACTCGGCTGCGGTACCAGTCCTCGCGCACGAAGTAGACCGGCCGGCCGCAGGCGTTGTAGCGGCCGCAGTAATAGCGCCAGTTGGCTCGGTGCACCGTCGGCACGTAGAGGTACATCGGCGGCGGCGGGGCAACCCAGCGCGGCGCCGGGCTCACCCAGACCGGCGCTGCGGCATAGACCTGCGGACGCCCGTAGTCGCCGATGTTGATCTGGCCGTAGAAGCCGGGCTGGCCGACCGACAGGGACACGCCCACCGAGGCTTGGGCCGAGGGTGCGGATGCCGCCAGGCCACATGCCAGCAGGGCCGCGGCCACAGGAAAAGCTGTTTTCATGGGGAGGCGACGGGCCGCTTGGGGGCGGAGCGTCGGGGCATCGGTGTTGAACATGCCTGACCAACGCAGCACCCGGCGCCCACGTTGTCAGACAAGGCCCAAAGACACCAATTCTTACGCCGGCTTCATTCGTAGACGATGCGCGCCTGGCCACCCGTCACCACGCGCCACTGTGCCAGTGCCTCGTTGGTAGGCCAGAAGCGGCCCTGCTCGCCCAGCTCCAGTTCGGCGTCGGCGCCCGGCAGCGTGAGCTTCACGCGGACCGGCAGGCCATGCACCAGGTCGCCCTCCTCGCTCTGCTCGCGTTTGGCGGGGTGGCTGCGCACCACCTCGGCCATCGCCGGTGACTTGCCTTCGCCCAGCGCCACGCTCAGGTGCCGGCCAAACCGCGCCCTTGCGCCGGCCAGGCCCCAGACCTGGGCCACGTTGAGCCGCAGCCCGCCAGAGAAACGGTCGTTCTGCACCTTGCCCTGCACGACGATCAATTCGTCGTCGCGCAGCTGATCGCGGTAGCGGTCCAGCATTTCCTCGTTGGCCACCGCCTCTATGGGCTCGCTGTTGTCGTCCAGCTTGAAGATGCCGACCCGGCCGCGCGCGCCGTTGATGACCCGCAGGTCACTGACGATGCCCGCCAGCAGCTGCGGCTCCTTGGCGTCGATCAGGTCGGCAATGCGGCGGCGGCAGAACTGGCGCACCTCCGTCTCGTCCTCGTCAAACAGGTGACCCGAGAGGTAGAAGCCGATCGCCGCTTTCTCCAACGTCAGCTTCTCGCGCACGCTCCAGGGTTCGGCAGCCACCAGCGGCGGCTCCTGGGTGTGCGAGCCGTGCGAGCTGCCATCGTCGAAATCGAACAGGCCACCCTGGTTTGCATTGGCCGCCTGTGTCTCCGCCCAGTCGAAGGCCAGGCCGATGCTGGCAAGCGAGCAGGCACGGTCGGGGTGCAACTCGTCAAAGGCACCGGCCTTGATCAGGGCCTCCACCACGCGCTTGTTGCAACGGGATTTGTCGACCCGGCTGCAGAAGTTGAACAGGCTGGTGAACGGACCATCGGCCTCGCGCGCCGCGACGATGGCCTCGATCGCGCCCTGCCCCGTGCCCTTGATCGCGCCCAGGCCGTAGCGGATGCGCTTGCGGCCGGCGGCGCCCGGCATCGGCTCGAAACGGTAGACGCCGTTGTTGACGTTCGGCGGCTCGAAGCTGATGCCGAAGTTCTTCTGCGCATCGGCCAGCAGCACCTTGAGCTTGTCGGTGTCGCCGAGTTCGATCGTCATGTTGGCCGAGAAGAACTCGGCCGTGTAGTGCACCTTGAGCCAGCCGGTGTGGTAGGCCAGCAGCGAGTACGCGGCGGCGTGAGACTTGTTGAAGCCGTAGCCCGCGAACTTCTCCATCAGGTCGAAGATCTCGTCGGCCTTGTCCTGCGGGATGTTGTTGCCCGCAGCCCCCTTGCGGAAGATCTCGCGGTGCTCGGCCATCTCCTCGGCCTTCTTCTTGCCCATCGCGCGGCGCAGCATGTCCGCGCCACCCAGGCTGTAGCCGCCCAGCACCTGGGCGGTCTGCATCACCTGCTCCTGGTAGACCATGATCCCGTAGGTCTCGGACAGCACCCACTCCACCAGCGGATGCGGATACTCCACAGGCTCGCGGCCGTGCTTGCGCGCAACGAAGCTGGGGATCAGGTCCATCGGGCCCGGGCGATACAGCGCATTCAGCGCAATCAGGTCTTCCAGCCGGCTGGGTTTGGCGTCCCGCAACATGCCCTGCATGCCGCGCGATTCAAACTGGAACACCGCCTCGGTCAGGCCATCGGAAAAGAGCTTGTAGACGGCCTTGTCGTCCAGCGGCAGCGTCTCGTAGCTGAAGTCCTTGCGTTCCGGGTAACGCGCGACGATGAAGTCCTTGGCCTGCTCCAGGATGGTCAGCGTGGCCAGGCCCAAAAAGTCGAACTTCACCAGGCCAATGGCTTCGACGTCGTCCTTGTCGTACTGGCTGACGGCCGAGTCGCTGCCGGGCTGCTGGTAGAGCGGGCAGAAGTCGGTGATCTTGCCGGGCGCGATCAGCACGCCGCCGGCGTGCATGCCGATGTTGCGCACCATGCCTTCGACACGGGCGGCAAGGCTCAGCAGCTCGGCCACTTCCTCCTCGTTCTTCTCGCGCACTTCCAGCTCAGGCGCTTCGAGCCGGGCGTAGATCAGCTTGTCGTCCGGCTTCTCCGGCACCTTGGCCAGCGTCACCGTCTTGCCGGGCGGCGCGGGAATGAGCTTGGCGATGCTGTCCACATGGCCGAAGCCCATGCCCAGCACCCGGCCGATGTCGCGCAGCGCGGCCTTGGCCGCCATGGTGCCGAAGGTGGCGATCTGGCTCACCGCCTGGCGGCCGTACTTGTCCTTGACGTAATCGATGACGCGGTCGCGGTTGCCCTGGCAGAAGTCAATGTCGAAGTCGGGCATCGAGACCCGTTCCGGGTTCAGGAAGCGCTCGAACAGCAGGTTGTAGAGCAGCGGGTCCAGGTCGGTGATCAGCAGCGCGTAGGCGACCAGCGAGCCGGCGCCCGAACCCCGGCCCGGGCCGACCGGGCAGCCGTTGGCCTTGGCCCACTTGATGAAGTCCGACACGATCAGGAAGTAGCCCGGGAAGCCCATTTTCAGGATGGTGTTCAGCTCGAACTCCAGGCGTTCCAGGTAGCGCGGGCGCTCGGCGTCGCGCTTGGCCAGGTCCGGGTACAGCATGGCCAGCCGCTGCTCCAGGCCGGCGTAGCTTTCCTCGCGGAAGAACTGCTCGATCGGCATGTGCGTGCCGTCTTCGAGCAGCGGCGTCGGGAAGTTCGGCAGCTGAGGCTTGCCCAGCACCAGCGTCAGGCTGCAGCGCTCGGCGATCTTGATCGTGTTGGCAATCGCCGACGGGATGTCGGCAAACAGTGCTTCCATCTCGGCCTGCGACTTGAAGTACTGCTCGCGCGAGAAGCGCTTGACGCGGCGCGGGTTGGCCAGGGTTTCACCTTCGGCCACGCACACCCGCGCCTCGTGCGCCTCGAAGTCGGCCGGCTCCAGGAACTGCACCGGATGCGTGGCGACCACCGGCAGGCCCAGCTCGGCCGCCAGCGGCACCGTGGCGCGCACCAGCGCCTCGTGGTGCGGCAGCCCGCCACGCTGCAGTTCCAGGTAGAAGCGGCGCGGGAACAAGGCAGAGATCTCCTGCGCCGCAGCGCTGGCGCGGGCCGCATCACCCGCCAGCAAGGCCTGGCCGACGGCGCCGAACTCGGCGCCCGACAGCACGATCAAACCCTCGCCCAGCTCACGCAGCCAGTCCCAGGTCAACCAGGCCTGCGCGCGCTGCACGTTGCTTGTCCAGGCGCGCGCCAGCAATTCACTCAGGTTCAGGTAGCCCTGCTTGTTCTGCACGATCAACAGCAGCCGGCTGGGCAGCTTGTCGCCGCTGCTGTCCAGCGGCTCGACCCAAGCATCTGCGCCGATCAGGGGCTTCACCCCTTTGCCACGGCAAGCCTTGTAGAACTTCACCGTGCCGAACATGTTGGCAAGGTCGCTGATGCCCAGCGCGATCTGCTGGTCTGCCTTGGCAGCGGCGGCGGCGTCATCGATCCGCAAGGTGCCGTCGACAACAGAGAACTCGGTGTGGCTGCGCAGGTGAACAAAAGGCATCCCCCATTCTACGGAGCCGCTCTCTGCACAGCCGCGCTGCGGCCGACGTGGTCAGGCAAAGACCATTTAAGTTGTGTGCAATTTAATTGCGAGCTACATTAATACTCATGGACACCGAACACGGCCCCACCTCCGCCGCCGCGAACACCGCGTCTGCCGACTGGCTGGCGCTGGATCACCAGTTGTGCTTCGCGCTGTATTCGACCTCGCTGGCGATGACCAAGCTCTACAAGCCGCTGCTCGAGCCGATGGGGCTGACCTATCCGCAATACCTCGTGATGCTGGTGCTGTGGGAGCAGAAGCCGGAAGGCAACGCGCTGACCGTCTCGGCGTTGGGTGAACGGCTGAACCTTGATTCCGGCACGCTCACACCGCTGCTCAAGCGCCTGGAAGCCGCCGGCCTGATTACCCGCCAGCGGGACGCCGGGGATGAGCGCCGCGTGCGCGTGCAGCCCACCCGTGCCGGCCACCAGCTTCGCGAGCAGGCACTGCGCATCCCACCCACTGTTGCGTGCGCCATCCAGTGCGAACTGCACGAGATTTCCCAGCTCACCCAGCGCCTGAGGGTGCTGCGGGAGCAACTTCTACAGGCCCAGGCCTGAACCTTTCCCTTCCTCCCTCAAACGTTCAACAGGAGATCAACATGGCCCTCGAAAAAGTCCTCTACACCGCCACCGCCACTGCCACCGGTGGCCGCACCGGCACCGCCGCTTCGGACGACGGCCGCCTGTCGCTCAGCCTCAGCACGCCCAAGGAACTGGGCGGCGACAGCGGCGCCGGCACCAACCCCGAGCAGTTGTTCGCTGCCGGCTACTCGGCCTGCTTCATCGGCGCGATGAAGGCGGTTGCCGGCAAGCAGAAGATCTCGCTGCCGGCCGAGGTGTCCATCACTTCCAAGGTCGGCATCGGCCCGATCCCGACCGGCTTCAGCATCCAGGTCGCGATGTCCATCAGCATCCCGGGCATGGACAAGGCCGCCGCCGAAGCGCTGGTCGCCGCCGCGCACCAGGTCTGCCCGTACTCGAACGCCACCCGCGGCAACATCGACGTCAGCCTCACGGTGGTCTGAAGCCGAAGCGCCCGGCTCGCCGGGCGGTCCCGATCCAGCGCCGACCGAGGCCTCGCTTCGGTCGGCGTTGTCACGATGACGTCACGCGGGCGCCACAGACTGCCGGCCTCTTACGAGGAACTTCAGCAGTCATGAAAAACGCCACGATCTCGACCCTCGCGCTGGCCGCCGCCACCTTCACCACGCTGGCCGCCGTGTCGCCGGCCCAGGCCGCCGTCACGCTGATCGCCAAGGGCAGCCTGCCCGCCACCAGCGCCGACCTGAGCGGCTTCACCAACACGCTGGAAAGCGGCGTCAGTGCCAACCTGCTGGGCGGCATCGGTTCAGGCCTGGCCTGGGCTGGCGGCAGCACCTTCCTGGCCATGCCGGACCGCGGCCCGAACGCCAATGCGTGGAATCCGGCCGTGGACGACACGACCACCTTCATCCCCCGCTTCCACACGCTGGACCTGAGCCTGAGCCCCGCCACCAGCGGCAGCCTGCCGTTCGATCTGAGCATCACGCTGCAGAAGACCACGCCACTGTTCTCGACCGACGCGCTGAACTACGGCCCGGCCGTGCCCACCGCGAACACCCGCCAGAAGCACTACTTCACCGGCCGCTCGGACAACTTCGCTGCCGGCAGCAATTCGACCGATGCGTTGAACGCTCGCCTTGACCCGGAAGGCATTCGCGTTTCCAAGAGCACCAACCTCGTCTACATCACCGACGAGTACGGCCCTTACGTCTACACCTTCAACCGCACGACCGGCAAGCGCGTGGGCATGTTCACGCTGCCGGCCAAGTTCACGGCGGCCAACCTGTCGTCACAAGGTGCCGCCGAGATCAGCGGCAACACTTCGGGCCGGGTGGCCAACAAGGGCATGGAAGGCCTGGCCATCACGCCGGACGGCAAGACCCTGGTCGGCTTCGAGCAAAGTCCGCTGATCCAGGACGGCGGTGACGGCGGCAACATGAACCGCATCATCACCATCGACGTGAAGACCGGCGCGACCCACGAATACGCCTACGACAACCACCTGGCCGCCACCAACAAGAACTACAACAGCAGCGAACTGCTGGCGCTGAACAACCACGAATTCCTGGTGCTGGAGCGCGACGGCAAGGGCCTGGGCGATGGCTCCAAGGCGGTGATCAAGCAGATCTGGAAGCTCAGCCTGGCCGGTGCCACCGACATCAGCGACCTGAGCGGCGCCGCCAACCTGCAGCCGTTTGCCGTCACCAAGACGCTGTTCCTGGACATCGCCGCCACGCTGATGGCCGCCGGCTTTGCCGACACGCAGATCCCCGCCAAGCTTGAAGGCATGGCCTTCGGCGACGACGTGGTGATCGACGGCGTGACCAAGCACACCCTCTACATCGCCAACGACAACGACTTCCTCGCCAACGTAGGCGGCCTGGACAACCCGAACCAGATCTTCGTCTTCGCCTTCGACGAAAACGACCTGGGCGGCTCGCCATTCGTGAACCAGGTCTTCAAGCCGGCTCAGTGAGCCCGAGGCGGCGCATCACGCGCCGCTCGGTATCGTTTGACAGCTGACAGCTGAGCGCCGATGCGGGGCCACCCGCATCGTTTTTTTTCATGGGCGCATCAAGCGCCTGCGCCCTCGCCCACCAGCAGGCGCAGCAGCAACTCCACCCGCGCCTTGGCCGGTGTCAGCTCGGCGGCGCTTGGCAATGCGTCGGCCGGTGCACCGACCACGCCGCCGCCCAGGCAGCGGCTGGCCCGCAGCACAGCCACGCCCTGTGCGACTGCCTTGCACAAAGCAAGCTCCAGCGACTGGTGCACCGTGCCGTTGCCCGTGCCCTGCACCACCAGCCCGCGGCAGCCCAGTCCGAGCAGCGCCTCGACCAAGGTACCGTCGCTGCCGGCATGACTGGCGAGGATCTCCACCCGCGGCCACTCGGCCACCGGTGCCTGCCAGCGCGCCGGCAAGGCCTCGTCCGTCGGCCAGGGCCGCAAGGGCTTCAGCACGCCTTCTTCGATCAGCGCGAGCGGACCGGCATCACCAGAGCTGAACGCATCGACGCGGTAGCCGTGCCACTTGCGCACATCCAGCGCCCCATGCACCCGGCCGGCCAGCACCGCGAGCACGCCGCTCACACCAGGCCTGGCGGCCACCGTCACGGCGTCCAGCAGGTTCTGCGGCCCGTCGGCCAGCAGCGCGGTCGCCGGCCGCATCGCCGCGGTCAGTACCACCGGCTTGCTCGGCGCCAGCGTGCGCTGCAGGAACCAGGCGGTTTCCTCCAGCGTGTCGGTGCCATGGGTGATGACGATGCCGGCCACATCGGGCCGCGCGAGATGTCGTTCAACGGCTAGCGCCAGTTGCTGCCACACGGCGTGCGTCATGTCCTTGCTGTCGAGCTGCACCAGTTGCTCGGCCTGCAGCGAGAAGCGCGACAGCGCCGGCACCGCGGCCGGCAGTTGCGCCACGCCGATCTGCCCTGCGGTGTAGCCGACGTTGTCATCGGCCCGGCCGGCCTGGCCGGCGATGGTGCCGCCCGTTCCCAGCAACACCACATGGGACACGGCCACTGATTCGTTTTGCATTTTGTGGAAGTCTGGATAAAAATACAGATACTGGATACAACCTCAGCCCGCCCGCGCTGGCTGCAAGCTCATGGACAGTCCCAAGCTCACCGCCCGGCAGCAGCAGATTCTCGACCTGGTGCAAACCACCATCGAACGCACTGGCGCCCCACCCACGCGGGCCGAAATCGCCACCGAGCTGGGCTTCAAGTCGCCCAATGCGGCCGAAGAACATCTGCAGGCGCTGGCCCGCAAAGGCGTGATCGAACTGGTGGGCGGCACGTCCCGTGGCATTCGTCTGCAGAGCGGCACTTTACGCGCGCTCAACGAGGCGCGCGGCAAGCAGTTTTCGCTGCCCTTGCCCAGCCTGGCGCAGCTCACGCTGCCTTTGGTTGGCCGCGTGGCCGCCGGCCACCCCATCCTGGCGCAGGAGCACATCTCGCAGACCTACCTGCTCGAAGCCAGCCTGTTCCCCAGCCGGCCTGACTACCTGCTGAAGGTCAAGGGCATGAGCATGCGGGACGCCGGCATCGTCGACGGCGACCTGCTCGCGGTGCAGAAGACCAGCGAAGCCCGCAACGGCCAGATCGTCGTCGCCAGGCTGGACGATGAAGTCACCGTCAAGCGCTTCCAGCGCAGCGCAGGGCTGATCGAGCTGCTGCCCGAGAACCCGGACTTCGAACCCATCCAGGTCAGGCCAGGCGAGTCCTTCGAGATTGAAGGCATTGCGGTGGGCCTGCTGCGTCAGAACATGATGTTCTGACCCCGCTGGCCGGAGGTATTCCTGCAGGCGAGCCCCCGACGAGGTCAAAACCCATGAGCGCGATCAAGAGCCCAAAAGCTGCCTCCGCAGCCGATTGCCAGCGGCTGGAGCAGCTGCCCAACGTGGGCCCGGCGATGGCCGGCGACTTGCGCGCGCTGGGCATCCTGCATCCGGCCGAACTGGCCCGGCACGACGCGCTGCAGCTTTACCGCCAACTGGAGAAACTGACCGGCAAGCACCAGGACCCTTGCGTGCTGGACACCTTCATGGCGATTGTCGATTTCATGCAGGGCGCCGCGCCCCGGCCCTGGTGGGACTACACCGCGCAGCGCAAGCAAGTGCACGGCGAGCTGCACCCGGCGCCGCGGCACGCGGAACCACAAGGCTCATGAGAAAACGCAGGGCCGCCCCAAGTTTTCTCATCCCCCTCGGGGGGCCTGACGCGAAGCGGCAGGTCTGGGCGCGCTCTCAGGCCGCGGCCTGACAGCGCAAACCGACCCCGCGTCAAACCGGTGCCGTCTCGGGCTGCAGGCGATCCCGCTGTGCGAGCGCCGGGAACAGCTTCCACCACAGCGCCACGACGAGCAGCGTGCCGAAGCCACCCAGCAGCACCGAGCCAACCGGCCCGAGCAGGGCCGCGGTGGCGCCCGATTCGAACTCGCCGAGCTGGTTGCTGGCGCCGATGAACACCGAATTCACCGCGCCGACCCGGCCGCGCATGTCGTCAGGCGTCTCGAGCTGCACCAGTGACTGGCGAATCACCACGCTGAACATGTCGGCCGCGCCGCTGATGGCCAACACCACAAAGGCGAACCAGAACGAGGTTGCCAGCGCGAACGCAATGGTCGCAAAACCAAAGACCGCCACCGCGCCCAGCAGCCAATGCCCGGCCCGGCTGGTGATGGGCATGCGCGAAAGCCATACGCCGATGATGACGGCGCCCAGCGCAGGCGCCGCCCGCAGCAGGCCCAGGCCCTCGGGGCCGGTGTGCAGGATGTCGCGCGCGAAGATCGGCAGCAAGGCGGTTGCGCCACCCAGCAGCACGGCGAACAGGTCCAGCGAAATGGCACCCAGCACCACTGGCCGCTGCCAGATGAAACGGATGCCGGCCGTCAGCTGCGCCAGATCGGGCGCGGGGCGCAGGCTCTGGACCGGCCGGTGCCGGATCGCCAGCACGCACCACACCGCCGAAAGCAGCAGCAGCAGCGACAGGCTGTAGACCACCGCGGCACCCCAGTGCGCGCCAATCATGGCCTGTCCGGCGACACCGGCATCCGCCGCTGCGCCCTGGCCGAACAGGCTGGCGACACGGGGGCCGAGCGCATACAAAGCGCCCCCCAGCGCCGGCCCGGCAATGATGGAGGCCTGCATGGCCGAACTCGCGGCGGCCACGGCGCGCGGCAAAAGCGCTGGCGGCACCAGCGTAGGCGTCAAGGCTTGCTGGGCTGGCATCTGCAGCGCGCGTGCCATGCCCAGCAGCATCGAGAGCAGCAGGATCAGGTTGGCCCCGACCCATCCGCCGACACTGGACAGCGCCAGGCACGCCGCCACCACGCATTGCAGGCTCATGCTGCCAGCCACCAGCAGGCGCCTGTCATGGCGGTCAACGAGGTGCCCCGCCGGCAAGGTCAACAGCAGTGCCGGCAGGAACTGGGCAAGACCGACCATGCCGAGCTCCCAGGCGCTGCCGGTCAGGTCATACATCTGCCAACCCAGCGCCACCATCAACATCTGGTTGGCGGCGCCGCCGGTCACACGGGCGCCCAGCAAGCGCAGGTAGTCTCGCTGGTCGCGCAATCGCGCGCTGCCAGCCGACTTCGGGTCGGAAATGCTCATCCGCTCAAGTTTAACTGGGCCTAGGGTTAGCCCGCGGTCTTGAAAGCCATCACCGCCTGGTTGCGCAGCGTGCGCAGCAGGCTGAGCTCGCGGTCCGCCACCGCGATGGGGCGGTCCCGGTCCGCGTAGATCATGCCCAGCGGCACGCCTTTGCTCATCAGCGGCATCAGCAGAAAACTCCTGGCACCGGCCTCGCGGCACCAGGCCGGCAGGCGGGCCTGAAGGTCAGGCGCACGGGCATCGGCGATCTGGGTGTCCAGGCCCTTCAGGCAAGCGGCGGCGAACAAGTCCATCGTGCCGGTCGGCTGCAGGTTCACGCTGAGCTGGCGCGCCAGTTCCGGCGCACCTTCCCCCAGCGCCAGCCGCGCGGTCATCACGGTCTGGCGGGGGCTGCGCGTTGCCAGCACCACGCGGCGAAAGTTCATTGCCCGCAGCAAGGTCTCGAGGATCATGCGCAGCACTTCGTTGAGCACAACAGCGTCGCCCGCCAGGGTTTCGGTGACCTCGGCAATGCCGGCCGCCAGCAGGTCCTGCGCATGGGCTTCGCTGGCAGGATCGGGCAGCACCAAGGTGGCCGTCGCTTCGGACGCCGAGGCCTGGCCAAGCAGGCGCCGGGCGCGGGCCTTGGCCGGCAGTTCGATGCCCATGGTCGTGGCCAGGTCGGCCAGTTGCTGCTGCGCCGTCTGCACCGCCTGCACCAGGCTGTCCTGCGACATGGCCAGGCCACGCACGTAGCCACTGGCCAGCCGCCGCATCGTGATCTGGTCCTCGCCTGCATCGGCCGCCAGCAGGCTTTGCACCATTTCACCTGCGGCGCGCACAGCCCAGCGCAAGCGCTCGGTGCCGGCGAGCGCACGCTGCGGCATGTCGCCCTCGGCCACGCGCAAGGCATGGCACAAGCTGTCTGGCAGGCCCCAGGCCTGGGCCACACCCAGGCCCAGCGCATCGAAGTCCAGCCCCAGCACTTCGCGCGCAGCGCGGGCTTCGGCCGGGCTGTGCCAGGCCGGGCGTGGCTTGCTGCCGTCGCTGGGAGGCACCAGGCGCAGACGCACGCGCTCAGCTTCGTCCGGGAAGTAATAGGCCACCAGCAAACGGCCGAGGTGGCTGAACATCCCAGCCAGGAAGGCTTCTTCGCGCTCCGGCGAAGGAGGGGTCAGCTGGTCGGTCACCATCGCCGTCATCAGCGCTTCGAGGAACATCTCCTTCATGCGCTGGGCGTGGCTGCGGTTGCGCATGTGCTCCAGCAGCATCACCGACATCGCCATGTTGCGGATGCCGGCGAAACCGACCAGCGCCGCGGCACGCGAGACGGTGGTGATGGCACCAGTGCCGAGGTGGCTGAAGTGCACCGTGTTGACCAGCCGCAGCAGCTTGTGGGTCAGCGCCACGTCCTTCAGGATCTCTGCCGAGAGCGCATGCACGCTTTCGCTGTCCGATGCGGTCACGCGCTGGATGCGCATCACCGAATCCGACAGCGCCGGGAAGTCGCCGGTCAGTCGCATGCGGCGCAGCAGGAATTCCAGCGTGGCGTGGCTGGCCGCAGGCTGCGGCGCCTCGGGGTTCAGCCAGCCGCCCAGCGCCTCGCGAAAGGCCGCGGCCGAT
>NZ_VIDT01000005.1 GCF_006519715.1 Ideonella azotifigens | reverse complement strand
GGGCGGTAGTTGTTGTCGCCGCGGGCGGCCTGGGCCTTGGCACCGGTGGGGGCGTCCAGCTTCATCGTCAGCGAAATGCGCTGGCGCGACAGGTCCACCTCCAGCACCTTGACCTTGACGATGTCGCCGGTCTTGACGACCTCGCGCGCGTCGGTGACGAACTTGTTCGACAGCTGGCTGACGTGGATCAGGCCGTCCTGGTGCACGCCCAGGTCCACGAACGCGCCGAACTGCGCGACATTGCTGACCGTGCCTTCCAGCGTCATGCCGGGCTGCAGATCCTTGATGTCTTCGACGCCGTCGTTGAAGCGCGCCACCTTGAAGTCCGGGCGCGGGTCGCGGCCCGGCTTTTCCAGTTCGGCCAGGATGTCCTTGACCGTGATGGCGCCGAACTTCTCGTCGGCAAAGGCTTCGGGCTTGAGCGTGCGGATCACATCGCTCTTGCCCATCAGCTCGCCGGCGGGGCGGCCCAGCTTCTCGGCCATGCGCTGCACCAGCGGGTAGGTTTCCGGGTGCACGCCGGAGAAGTCCAGCGGGTTGTCGCCGCCGCGAATGCGCAGGAAGCCGGCCGCCAGCTCGAAGGTCTTGGCGCCCAGCCCGGCCACGTCCATCAGTTGCTGGCGGTTGCGGAACGCGCCGTTGGCGTCGCGCCAGCGCACGATGCTGGCCGCGACTGCATTCGACAAGCCGGAGACCTGCGCCAGCAGCGGCGCCGAGGCGGTGTTCAGGTCCACGCCGACCGAGTTCACGCAGTCCTCGATCACGGTGTCCAGCGTGCGCGCCAGCTCGCTCTGGTTCACGTCGTGCTGGTACTGGCCCACGCCAATGCTTTTCGGATCGATCTTCACCAGTTCAGCCAGCGGGTCCTGCAGACGGCGGGCAATGGAGACAGCGCCGCGCAGGCTCACGTCCAGATCAGGCAACTCTTTGGACGCGAACTCGGAGGCCGAGTAGACCGACGCGCCGGCTTCGCTGACGACCACCTTTTCGATGAACGTGCCGGGCGCCAGCTGCTGGATGCGCTTGATCAGGTCCCCGGCCAACTTGTCCGTCTCGCGGCTGGCAGTGCCGTTGCCAATCGCGATCAGGTTCACGCCGTGCGTGGCGCACAACCGGCCCAGCGTGTGGATCGAACCTTCCCAGTCCTTGCGCGGCTCGTGCGGGTAGACGGTGTGGGTGTCCAGCACCTTGCCGGTGTCGCTCACCACGGCCACCTTCACGCCGGTGCGGATGCCTGGGTCCAGGCCCATCACCACGCGCTTGCCTGCGGGTGCGGCCAGCAGCAGGTCGCGCAGGTTCTCGGCGAAGACCTTGATGGCCACTTTCTCGGCATCTTCACGTAGACGCGCAAACAAATCACGCTCCAGGCTCATCGAGAGCTTGACCTTCCAGGTCCAGGCAATCGTCTTGCGGATCAGCTCGTCGCCCACGCGCTTGGCATGGCGCCAGCCCAGGTGGCCTGCAATGCGGCCTTCGGCCAGCGTTGGCTGACCGGGCACCACCTCCTCGTCCAGCACCAGCTTCGCGTCCAGGATCTCCTGGGTGCGGCCGCGGAACACGGCCAGCGCGCGGTGCGAAGGCACGGTGCGGATCGGCTCGTCGTACTCGAAATAGTCGCGGAACTTGGCATGGTCCGCGTTGTTCGGGTCCTTGCCTTCGACCAGCTTGGAACGCAGCAGCCCTTCGGCCCATAGCCACTCGCGCAGCTTGCCGACCAGCGCGGCGTCTTCGGCCCAGCGCTCGCTGAGCAGGTCGCGCACGCCGTCCACCACGGCAAACGCATCGGCAAAGCCGGCGTCTGCATTGATGAAGGCCGCGGCCTCGGTCATCGGGTCCAGCGTGGGGTCGGCGAACAGCTTGTCCGCGAGCGGCTCCAGCCCGGCCTCGCGGGCGATCATGCCCTTGGTGCGGCGCTTCTGCTTGTAGGGCAGGTAGAGGTCTTCCAGATCCTGCTTGGTCGGCGCGGCCTCGATGGCGGCCTGTAGCTGCGGCGTCAGCTTGCCCTGCTCGGCAATGCTTTTCAGCACCGCCTCGCGCCGGTCTTCCAGCTCGCGCAGGTAGCCCAGCCGGGCTTCCAGTTCGCGCAGCTGGATGTCGTCCAGCCCGTCGGTGGCTTCCTTGCGGTAGCGGGCAATGAAGGGAACCGTGGCGCCGCCGTCCAGCAAGGAGACGGCCGCCTGGACCTGGGCCGGTCGAGCCTTCAGCTCGGCGGCAATTTGCAACAGGATCTTTTCCAAAACTCGTGTCTTCGGTGACCGGGAGAGCGCGGCAGTTTGCCAGAAGCCTGGCAGCCCGGACGCCGCCGCCATGACAACCGGCACGGGTTCGGAACGGCAGAAGCTCGGGTTCTCCCTGATGACGACGCCGGCCATCGTTGGTGCAATGCCAGCCATTGGAACCGGTTCCATATCCGTTCCACCCAACGCACCCACAACCGGCCCGCCCATGGCCGCCAGCTCCCAACAAGGAACGTCTCATGTCCAGCTCATCGCCTTCGCCCCTGCCGCCGCTCGCCCCGCCGCCGCAGTCGCCCATGGCGCTGCCCGGCTTCACCTGGGGCGTGGCGACCGCCTCGTTCCAGATCGAAGGCGCCACCCACGCGGACGGCCGCCTGGCCTCGATCTGGGACACCTTCTGCGACACGCCCGGCAAGGTGCTGAACGGCGACACCGGCGCGAATGCCTGTGACCATTTCAACCGCTGGGAAGCCGACGTGGACATGATCGCGGCGCTGGGCGTGGACGCCTACCGCCTCTCGCTGGCCTGGCCGCGGGTCATGGACGAAAAGGGCCGGCCGAACCAGAAAGGCATCGACTTCTACAAGCACCTGCTGGACCGGCTCGAAGCCAAGGGCCTGCAGCGCTTCGTCACGCTCTACCACTGGGACCTGCCGCAGCACCTGGAAGACCGCGGCGGCTGGCTGAACCGCGACACCGCCTACCGCTTCGCCGAATACGCCGACCTGATGAGCCGCGAGCTGCAAGGCCGCGTCACGTCCTATGCCTCGCTGAACGAGCCCTGGTGCTCGGCCTTCCTGGGCTACGGCAATGGCCACCACGCACCCGGCCGCAGCAGCGTGCGCTACGCCCGGCAGGCCATGCACCACCTGCTGCTGGGCCACGGCCTGGCGCTGCAGGCGCTGAAGGCCAACGACCCAGGCGCGCAGCGCGGCATCGTCGCCAACTTCGGCCGCGGCACGCCCGAGACCAGCAGCCCGGCCGACGTGCGCGCCGCCCAGCTGTTCGAGTTGCAGCACAACGACTGGGTGCTGGGCCCCTTGCTCAAGGGCGCCTACCCTGCCGACCTGGACAGCCTGTGGCCAGGCAGCGCGCCGCTGGTGCTCGAAGGTGACATGGCCACCATCGCGCAGCCGCTGGACTTCCTCGGCGCCAACTACTACTTCCGCACCCAGCTGAAGAGCGACGGCGGCCACGGCTACATCGAGACCGACGTGCCCAACGTCGAGCGCACGCAGATGGGCTGGGAGGTCTACCCGCAAGGCCTTGAAGACCTGCTGCGGGACTTCAAGTCCCGCTACCCCAACCTGCCGCCCGTCTTCATCACCGAAAACGGCATGGCCTCGGACGACCAGGTCGAGGCCGGCCAGGTGCACGACGCGCAGCGCATCAGCTTCCTGAACCGCCACTTCGCCGCGGTGGCGCGGGCCATCGAAGCCGGCGTGGACGTGCGCGGCTATTTCGTCTGGTCGCTGATGGACAACTTCGAATGGGCCTTCGGCTACGAGCGCCGTTTCGGCCTGGTGCATGTGGACTACCAGACCCAGCAGCGCACGCTGAAAGACAGTGCGCTGGCCTTCCAGGCCTTCCTCGCCGCCCGCAAGCAAGGCTGACAACCTTTTTCGCGCTGCTCGCTTCCCTACAGGCCGCCAAGCGGCCCTTTCCCCCGGTCATTTCAAAGACAGATACTGGAGACAAAGCCATGGCCCCAATGAAGTTCAAGACCCTTGCCGCTGCCGCCTTCGTCGCGCTGGCCGCCAACGCCGCCCACGCCCAGAAGGCCGAGGTGATCCACTGGTGGACTTCCGGCGGTGAATCGGCCGCGGTGAAGACCCTGGCCGACGCCTACAACCAGGCTGGCGGCACCTGGGTCGACGCGGCCGTGGCCGGTGCGGACAACGCCCGCGCCGCCGCCATCAACCGCATCGCCGGCGGCAACCCGCCGACCGCCGCCCAGTTCAACACCTCCAAGCAGTACCACGACGTGATTGACGAGGGCCTGCTGAACGACATCGACCCGGTGGCGGCCAAGGAAGGCTGGGACAAGCTCCTGCCCAAGCCCATCATCGACAGCATCAAGATCAAGGGCCACTACTACGCGGTCCCGGTCAACATCCACAACCCGACCTGGTTCTGGTACTCCAAATCCGCACTGACCAAGGCCGGCGTGGCCGCCGAGCCCAAGACGGTGGACGAATTCTTCGCCGCGCTGGACAAGCTGAAGGCCGCCGGCCTGGTGCCGCTGGCACTGGGTGGCCAGAGCTGGCAGGAATGGATCACCTTCTACAGCTTCGTGCTGCATGTGGGCGGCCGGGACGCCTACCTGAAGTTTTTCCGCGATCATGACGTGGCCAGCGTCAACTCCGAGCCCTTCCGCAAGGCCATGACGGCGCTGAAGAAGCTGCACGGCTATGTGGACGCTGGCTCGCCGGGCCGCAACTGGAACGACGCCACCGCGATGGTCATCAGCGGCAAGGCCGGCTTCCAGATCATGGGCGACTGGGCCAAGGGCGAGTTCGGCGCCGCAGGCCAGACAGCAGGCAAGGAATTCGGCTGTTTCGCCGGCTTCGGCCCCAGCGCACCCTACATGGTGGCGGGCGACGTCTTCGTCTTCCCGAAGACGACCAACAAGGCGCAGATCGAAGCCCAGCACAAGCTGGCCACCGTCTTCACCTCGCCGGCCACGCAGGTCGCGTTCAACAACAAGAAGGGCTCGATCCCGATCCGCACCGACGTCGACACCGGCAAGATGGACGTCTGCGCCCAGGCTGGCGTGGCGGCGATGAAGGATGCGTCGCGGCAGATTGCCAACCCCGACATGCTGATGACGCCTGACATGGTCGGCGCGGTGCAGGACGTGATCACCAAGTTCTGGAACAGCAACCAGTCGGTCGACGACGTGGTCAAGGCGCTGCAAGGCGCCATCAAGGGCTGAGCGCCGTCAGGCGCTGAAACAGGAAACCGCCATGGCCATATCTTCTTCCCGACACAGGCCGAGCCGGGCACGGCCATGGCGGGCCTTGACCGCGCAGATCGCGCTGCTGCCGATGGCACTGACCGCGCTGGGCGTCTACATCGGCACCGTGTTGTGGTCGATGCGCATCTCGGTCAGCAGCTCGCGCATCTTCCCGCGCGACGACTTTGTCGGCCTGTCGCAGTACCAGCGGCTGTTCGAAACCGAGCGCTGGCATGTCTCGGTGCAGAACCTCGCCGTCTTCGGCGTGTTGTTCGTCGCCGCCTGCCTGGTGCTGGGGCTGCTGCTGGCGGTGTTGCTGGACCAGCATGTGCGCGGCGAAGGTGTGCTGCGCACCGTATTCCTGTACCCCTATGCCGTTTCGTTCGTCGCCACCGGCCTTGTCTGGCAGTGGATGCTGAACCCCGAGCTGGGCATCCAGTCCACCGTGCGGGCGCTGGGCTTTCCGGACTTCAAGTTCGACTGGATCGTGCAGCAGGACCAGGTCATCTACACCATCGTCATCGCCGCCGTCTGGCAGGCCTCGGGCGTGGTGATGGCGGTCTTGCTGGCAGGCCTGCGCGGCGTGGACGAATCGCTGTGGCATGCCGCGCGGGTCGACGGCGTGCCGCGCTGGCGCTACTACCTCAGCATCGTGCTGCCGCAGCTCGGGCCAGCCATTGGCACCTCGTTCGTGCTGCTGGCCGTTGGCGTGGTCAAGGTCTTCGACGTGGTCGTGGCCATGACCCAGGGCGGCCCGGGCAATGCCAGCGAAGTGCCGGCCAAGTTCATCATGGACAACCTGTTCGGCCGCGCCAACGTTGGCCTGGCCTCCGCCGCCTCCACCGTGATGCTGCTGACCGTGCTGGCCCTGCTCACGCCCTGGTGGTATGCCCGTGCGGTGCAAGCGAAAAAGGCGCGCCATTCATGAACACCGCCACCACCGCCGTGCCCACGCCTCCCATGCCCACCATCGCCCCGCCTGCCAAGCCTGGGTCGCGCCATGCAACGCGGCCCAAGCGCGGCCTGTTCAGCCCCGCGCGCATCGGCCTGTATGCGCTGCTGATCAGCGCCGCGGCCTTCTTCCTGGTGCCGCTGTACGTGATGATCTCGACCTCGCTCAAACCGATGGTCGAGATCCGGCTGGGCAACCTGTTTGCACTGCCCACGCATGCCACCGCGGCCGCCTGGGTGGACGCCTGGTCCAGCGCCTGCACCGGGCTGGACTGCAACGGCATCCAGGTCGGCTTCTGGAACTCGGTGAAGATCGTGCTGCCCAGCACCGTGCTGTCGATCTTCTTCGGCGCGCTGAACGGCTACGCGCTGTCCTTCTGGCGCGTGCGCTGGGCCGGCGTGATCTTTGGCGTGCTGATGTTCGGCGCCTTCGTGCCCTACCAGGTCACGCTGTACCCGCTGGTGCGCATCTTCTCGGCCGCCGGCATGTTCGGCACCCTGCCCTGCATCGTGCTGGTCCACACCATCTTCGGCATGCCGGTGATGACGCTGCTGTTCCGCAACTACTACGCCAGCGTGCCCGGCGAGCTGTTCAAGGCCGCGCGCATCGACGGTGGCGGCTTCTGGCGCATCTTCTTCCAGCTGATGCTGCCGATGTCGCTGCCCATCATCGCGGTGGCCGTGATCATGCAGCTGACCAACATCTGGAACGACTTCCTGCTCGGCCTTGTCTTCGCCGGCCGCGAGAACCTGCCCATGACGGTGCAGCTGAACAACGTGATCAACACCACCACCGGCGAGCGCCTCTACAACGTCAACATGGCCGCCACGCTGCTGACCTCGCTGGTCCCGCTGGTGGTCTACCTGGTCTCCGGCCGCTGGTTCGTCAGAGGCATTGCGGCTGGCGCCGTGAAGGGATGACATGACCATCCCCAGCTCACTTCGTTCGCAGCCCACCAAGGGGGCGCGGGCCAGCCTTGGGGCGGCCCGGCGGCAGTCCCGCATCGGCTAAAGGATTTCCGAACATGTCATCCGTCACCATCGAAGACTTGGACATCCGCCTCTCCGGCGTCGACATCATCCGCCAGCTAAACCTGGAGGTCGGCACCGGCGAATTCCTGGTGCTGCTCGGCCCTTCGGGCTGCGGCAAGTCCACCTTGCTGCACAGCATTGCCGGCCTGATCGACGTGCACGACGGCCGCATGGCCATCGGCGGGCGCGACGTGACCTGGGCCGACCCCAAGGACCGCGGCATCGGCATGGTGTTCCAGTCCTATGCGCTGTACCCGACGATGTCGGTCGAAAAGAACCTGTCCTTCGGCCCGCGCATTGCCGGTGTGCCCAAGGCCGAGATAACCAAGCGCGTCAAGCGCGCGGCCAGCATGCTGCAACTCACCGAGCTGTTGCACCGCAAGCCGGCCCAGCTGTCCGGCGGCCAGCGCCAGCGGGTGGCCATCGGCCGCGCGCTGGTCCGCGAGGCCTCGGTTTTCCTGTTCGACGAGCCGCTGTCCAACCTGGATGCCAAGCTGCGCGGCGAACTGCGCCGCGAGCTGAAAGCGCTGCACCAGGAACTGGGCGCGACCATGATTTACGTCACCCACGACCAGGTCGAGGCCATGACGCTGGCCAGCCGCATCGCGGTGATGAAGTCCGGCGTGATCCAGCAGATCGATACGCCTGCCGCCGTCTACGCCAAGCCGGCCAACATGTTCGTCGCCGGTTTCCTCGGCGCGCCGAGCATGAACTTCGTCACCGGCCAGTTGCAGCGCAACGGTGACGCCCGGCGCTTCGTCTCGCCCACGCTGCAGGTCGATGTCTCGGCTTACCCGTTCGTTCAGCCCCCCGCAGTCGGCCAGCCGGTGGTGCTGGGCGTGCGGCCCCAGCACGTGACGCTGACCCCGGCGGAGGCCACCGGCACGGCAGGCCGCGCGCAGGTCTCGATGGTGGAGCCGATGGGTTCGCACCAGATCATCTGGCTGGACGCGCAAGGCCTGTCACTGGCGGCAGACCTGCAGGCCGAAATGACGCAAGTGGTCGACGGCCACGTCGGTTTCACGCTGGACGCCGCGCACATTTCGTTGTTCGATCCCGGCACGCAGGCCCGGCTGTGAGCGTTTCCAGGACAATCCTGCGCTGATGACCCGCACGCCCACCATCGCCGACGTCGCCCGCCTCGCAGGGGTGGGTAAGGGCACGGCCTCGCGCGCCATCTCGGGCAACGGCGCGGTCTCGCCCGAGACGCTGGCCCGTGTGCGGGAGGCGGTGGCGGCGCTGAACTTCCGCCCGTCGAACGCGGCGCGGGCGCTGTCCACCAAGCGCACCGGCATGGTGGGCATCTACGTGCACGACTTCGCCGGCGACTTCTTCGGTCCCATCCTGCAGGCGGTGGACGGCGAGTTGCGCGGCGCAAACCGGCACATGGTCGCGGCCAATGGCTGCGGCCTGGGCGTGGGTGCCGGGCCGGACGATGGTGACGCCCGCCAGCGGGCGCTGGACGGCATCCGCTTCCTGATCGAAAGGGAATGCGATGGCGTGCTCGTCGTCAGCAACGCCCTCAGCTCCGAAGACCTGGACATGCTGTGGAGCGAGAAGGCACCGCTGGTGGTGCTGAACCAGACCAGCCCTTCCAAGCCCGAGCACTGCTTCTCGACCGATCACGAACTCGCCGGCCGGCTGGCCGCGCATGCGCTGCTGCAGCAAGGCCACCGCGAACTGGCCTGCATCAGCGGCCTTCACACCGCGCCAGACAACGCGCTGCGCATGGCCGGCTTCCATGCCGAGCTGGCGCAGCATGGCGTGATCATTCCGCCCTCGCATCAGCGCGAAGGCCAGTTCAGCTTCGATGGCGGACACGCCGCCGCGCAGGCGCTGCTGGCGCAGGGGCTGGATTTCAGTGCCCTCTTCTGCGCGAACGACACCATGGCCATGGCCGCCATTGCCTGCTTGGGCAAGGCGGGCGTCAAAGTGCCGGACCAGCTCTCGGTGCTCGGCTTCGACGACAGCGTGCTGGCCCGCTACACCACGCCCGCGCTGAGCACCGTGCGCGTGCCCAGCGTGGACATGGCCGCCAACGGCTGCCGCTTCCTGCTGAACCTCTGCTACGGCCTCACGCTGCCGGTGCAGCGCGAGTTCCCGCCGGAGGTCGTGTGGCGTGACTCGGTGCGGCCGGGGCCGCATGCCAACGAGTCCACGCCGGCCGTGCAGGTCAAGATGGCCCGCAAGCGCAGCCCGACCTTCAAGGCCTGAGCCGGCTGAACCGCAAGGGGAAGGCTTCGACAGGCTCAGCCCGAACGGGGATCCGGCTCAGCCCGAACGGAGAAGGTGGCGGCCCGAACGGGGATGGTGGCTCAGCCGCGCAGTTGCGCCCGCAGGTTCGCGCCCACCTCCGGTCGCTCCTTGAACGGATCGGTCGGGTTGCGCAGCTGCAGAATGTCTTCCATGCGCATCTGCACGCCACCCAACGCATGCGGGTGGCTGAAGACGTAGAACTGGCGCTTGCGCACCGCCTCGAACACCCACTGCATGACCTGCTCGGCCGTCAGCTTGCCGCTGCTCACCGCCTTGTCGGACATGGCCTGGGCGATCAGCTGGCTCTTGGTGGGCTTGTGGTCACCGTCGTTGAAGTCCGCCGGCCGGTTGCGCTCGCTGTGGCTGATGCCGGTGGGCACGAAGTACGGGCACAGCACGCTGGTGCCGATCTGGTCGGTCACCAAAGCCAGGTCCTGGTAGAGCGTTTCGCTCATGGCCACCACCGCATGCTTGGTCACGTTGTAGACACCCATGTTGGGCGCGTTCAGCATGCCGGCCATCGAGGCGGTGTTGACGATGTGGCCCTCGTACGAAGGGTCAGCCTTCGCCGCATCCAGCATCATTGGCGTGAAGACGCGCACGCCGTGGGCGACACCCATCAGGTTCACGCCCACCACCCACTCCCAATCCTTCAGCGTGTGCTCCCAGATCAGGCCGCCCGCGCCCACGCCGGCGTTGTTGAACACGAAGTGCGGCGCGCCGAAGGTCTCCAGCGTGGCCGCACCCATCGCCTCCACGCGCTCGGCCTTGGCCACGTCCAGCTGGAACGGCAGCACCTCGGCGCCCAGGCCTCGGATCTCGGCCACGGCCTTGTCCAGCGCGTCCTGCTGCACGTCGGCCATCACGATGCGCATGCCCTCGCGGGCGGCAATGCGCGAGGCCTCCAGCCCGAAGCCGGAACCGGCGCCGGTGATCACCGCGGTGCGGCCCTGGAATGTCTTCATGCTTGTCTCCTGTCGGTGTTTTTGTGCTTCAAGCCACGGGTTTGAGGGCAAAGCCGATGCGCGGGAAGTGCACGTGCACACGGCCCGCACGCGCGTCCTCGCGGGCCAGCACGACCTCGCTGTCATCCAGGCCAACCAGCATGCCCGGCACCGGATCACGGCCGTAGTCGGTCGGCGTGACGGTGACCTGCGTGCCAGCTTCCAGCCCCTGGCCGGGCGCCACCGCCGTCTCGGCATAGCGGCCGCCGCTGGACAGCGCCAGTGCCACCGCCGCGCCTGAGCCCAGCGGCTGCATGCGGCCATGGCCGAAGGCCGCCACACGTTCGTACCAGGCCAGCAGCTTCGGGTGGCCGTCCAGCACGCCCGCAACCGGCGGCACGCGAAGGATGAACCAGATGGACTGAGCCACCGAGAAGTCCGCCACGCTGGGCTGGCCGCCGGCCATGAAGTCGCCACTGCCAGCCAGGTGCGCTTCCAGCCAATTCAGGTAGCTCTTCAACTGCGCCGCCAGGTCGCCCAGCGACGGGCGCAGCATGCCGGCGGTGAAGCTGGCCCGGTCCACCGCAAAGGCCTTCATCGCCTCGGGCGACAGGCCCTTCAGCGCGTAGGCGATGCCGGCTGGCTGCAGCGTGTACGGAATCGCCGCCCAGAACAGCGTGGTGTCGGCCCATTGCGAGAGCATGCTGGCCGTGCCCGCTTCACCCGCCGGGAACAGGCTGGGCGCGGGGCGGCGCTGCTCGAGCAGGTCCACGATGCGCCGCGTGTCGCAGTAGACGTCGGCGCCGACCTGCAGCACCGGCGTCTTGCGGTAGCCGCCGGTGAGCGCCACCACGTCGGGCTTGGGCATGATCTCGGGGATGTGCACGCTGTACCAGTCCAGGCCCTTGTAGCCCAGGATCAGGCGGATCTTTTCCGAGAACGGCGAGCCCTCGTAGTGGTGCAGCACCAGGCTGAGACACTCCGGCGTGGTGGCTTGGCTCATCGCGGCGACCTCCACATTTCGTGGTGGGGAATGTTGTCTTCCAGGTAAGGCTCGCCCACCAACGTGTAGCCAAACTCGCCGTACAGCTTCGCCAGGTGGGCCTGCGCGCTGATGCGGTTGCCCTGCCCGGGCCACACCTGGTCGGCCCGGCGCAGTGCCTCGCCCACCAGCAGCCGGCCCACGCCCTGCCCGCGCAACCGCGGGTCGTTGACCACGCGGCCCATCGAAGGCTCGGCGTATTTCACGCCCGGGTCCACCATGCGCAGGTAGGCCACGAGTTGGCCTGCAGGCAGCTCGCCAATGGGCTGCGCCAGCCGGCCCAGCAGGTGCCAGCTGTCCAGGTCCACGCCGTCCACGTCCAGGTAGGCGCAGGCCTGCTCCAGCACGAAGACCTCGGCGCGCAGCCGCAGCGCGTCGTACACGTCGCGGGCCGACAGGTCGCCAAAGCGCGACCATTGCCAGGTGATCGCCAGCGCCGCCATCAGACGAGCTTCACCAGCTGCTTGCCGAAGTTCTTGCCCTTGAGCAGGCCGAGGAATGCCTCCGGCGCGCTGGCAATGCCTTCGGCCACGGTCTCGCGGTACTTCAGCTGGCCGGTGGCCACCAAGGCGCCCAGCTCCTTGAGCGCCTCGGGCCACACGCCCATGTGCTCGCTGACGATGAAGCCTTCCAGCTTCATGCGGTTGACCAGGATCAGCGACGGATTGGTCATCGGGATCGGATCGCCGTTGTAGCCGGAGATCATCCCGCAGAAGGCGATGCGGCTGAAGGCATTGCAGCGCAGCATCACCGCGTCCAGGATCATGCCGCCGACGTTCTCGAAGTAGCCGTCGATGCCATCCGGGCAGGCTTCCTTCAGCGCGCGGGACAGCGACTTCAGGTCCGGGTGGGCCTTGTAGTCGATGCAGGCATCGAAGCCCAGTTCGCTGACCACCTGGCCGCACTTGTCCGGCCCGCCGGCAATGCCCACCACGCGGCAACCACGTGCCTTGGCCAGCTGGCCCACGGCGCCACCCACCGCGCCGCTGGCCGCGCTCACCACCACCGTCTCGCCGGCCTTGGGGGTGATGATCTTGACCAGGCCATACCAGCCGGTCACGCCCGGCATGCCGACCGCGCCGAGGTAGGCCGACAGCGGGATGTGCGTCGTGTCGACCTTCTGCAGCACGCCACGCTGGTTGGCGTCCACGCGCTGGTACTCCTGCCAGCCGCCCATGCCGACCACCTTGTCACCCGCCTTGAAATGGCTGTTGCGCGATTCGACGACCTCGCCCACGGTGCCGCCGATCATCACCTCGCCCAGCGGCTGCGGCTGCGCGTAGCTCTTGCTGTCGTTCATGCGGCCGCGCATGTAGGGGTCCAGGCTGAGGTAATGGTTGCGCACCAGCACCTCGCCATCGGCCAGCGCCGAGACCGGCGTCTCGACCAGCTTGAAGTTGGCCACGCTGGGCTCGCCCGTGGGGCGGTTGTCGAGCAGGATCTGGCGGTTGGTGAGCGACATGGTGAAGGTCCTTGTAGAGGTGTGATGCGCTCAGGCGTCGCCGGAGGACGGGACGCCGCGTTGCGCAGGGTTCACGCGATGCGGGTTGACCGGCATCGCGCGGAGGAACTTGAAAGTGGCCGTGGCGTGGGCGCACAGGTCGCCCGCGCTGTTGAGGATGCGGCCCTCGCAGAAGGCCATCGTGACGGTGCGCTGCAGCACATGGCCGATGCCGCGCAACTCACCCTCGGCGGGGCGCAGGAAGCTGGTCTTCAGCTCGATGGTGGCCACACCCGGGCCTTCCATCTGGCCGCTGCGCGCGGCGAGCGCCATCGAAATGTCCAGCATGGTCATCAACAGGCCGCCATGGGCCACGTCCCAGCCGTTCAGGTGCGGCGGCTGCAACCAGACGCGCACTTCGGCGGTGTCTTCGGTGCAGCCGTAGAACTGCAGGCCCAGGTGGTGGGCGAAAGGGATGGGGATCGGGAAGGCTTGGGGCGTGGACGACATGAAATCCTCAGGAGGCTGGGCTGCCGGAAATCAGCCCGGCGGCATGGCCCTGATCATCCCCCATGGATGGCGCTGACACCGCCGTCCACCGCCAGGATCTGGCCGGTGATGTGCTTGCCAGCGGCGGAGGCGAACAGCAGCGCGGCACCCTTGAGGTCGTCGTCGTCGCCCAGGCGGCGCAGCGGCGCCTTGGCGGCCATGTTCTCCTCCCCCACCGCGGCCAGCAGGCCCTTGGTCATGCGGCTGGGGAAGAAGCCCGGGGCAATGGCGTTCACGGTGATGCCGTATTCGCCCCACTCGCCAGCCAGCGCGCGGGTGAAGTTCACCACCGCGCCCTTGCTGGTGTTATAGGCAATGGTCTTCATCTCGTGGGTGTTGCCGGCCAGGCCGGCGATGCTGGCCACGTTGATGATGCGGCCGTGGCGGCGCGGGATCATGCTGGCCTGCGCCACCAGCTGGCTGAAGACAAACAGGCTGCGGATGTTCAGGTTCATCACCTTGTCCCAGGCCTCCAGCGGGTGGTCCTCGGCCGGTGCGCCCCAGGTGGCGCCGGCGTTGTTGACGAGGATGTCGATCCGGCCCAGGCGCTGCATGGCCTCGGCCACGACGCGCTTGGCGTCTTCGGGCTGGCTGGCATCGGCCGCGATCCAGCTGGCGTCAATGCCCTTGGCCTTCAGGATGGCCGCGGCCTCTTCCAGGTCGCCGGCCTTGCGCGAGCTCAACACGAGCTTCGCGCCGGCTTCGCCCAGGCTCTCGGCGATCTGCAGGCCCAGGCCGCGCGAGCCGCCGGTGACCACGGCCGTCTGGCCGCTGAGGTCCATCAACTTGGCAATCGGGGTGCTCATGTCTGTGTCTCCTTGTGTGTGTGCGTGTGATCAGAACCAGCTGTCTTGCATCTCGCGGCAGACCGCTTCACGTTGGCTGACGACGGCCAGCCAGGCGCCGATCTTGGGCAGCTCGTAGACGTGGAAGTAGCGCATCGCGGCCAGCAGGCCGGCGTTGCGCGCGGCTTGCTCATCGGTCGCAGGTGCAGCCTGCTTCGCGGCCAGTCCCAGCTCCAGCCAGATCCACGCGAGCACCACATGGCCGAAAGCCTGCAGGTAAGGCGTGGCATTGGCCAGCGCCTCTTCCGGCACGCCCGTGGCCCAGGCGGACTTGGTGGCCGCGCCCAGCTGCTGCAGCGCCGCGGCCAGGCCGTTGGCCGGTTCGGCCAGACCTTGGACCTGGCCCGCACGCTGGATGGTCTCGCCCACGCGCGTGGCCAGCAGCTTCAGGCCCGCACCGCCCTGCATCACCACCTTGCGGCCCAGCAGGTCCAGCGCCTGGATGCCGTGCGTGCCTTCGTGGATCATGTTCAGGCGGTTGTCGCGCCAGTACTGCTCGACAGGGAAGTCCCGCGTGTAGCCGTAGCCGCCGTGGACCTGGATCGCCAGGCTGTTGGCCTCCAGGCACCACTCGCTGGGCCAGCTCTTGGCAATCGGCGTGAGCACTTCCAGCAGCAGGCTGGCTTCAGCCGCCGCTTCCGGCGTGCCGGTGTGCGACTCGTCCACCAGCCGCGCGCAATACAGCTCCAGCGCCAGCGCACCTTCGCAATACGCCTTTTGCGCCAGCAGCATGCGCTTCACGTCCGCGTGTTCGATGATGGGGACCTGCGGCTCCGCAGCGTCTTTCCCGCCTTCGGTGATGGGCCGGCCTTGCGGCCGCTGCCGCGCATAGGCCAGCGAGGCCTCGTAGCCCGCCATGCCCAGCATCGTGGCCGCCATGCCCACGCCGATGCGCGCCTCGTTCATCATGTGGAACATGCAGCGCAGCCCTTCGCCGGCTCGGCCCACCAGGTAGCCGATGGCGCCTGGGCCACCGCGCACCGGGAACCTGCCTTCGCCGAAGTTCAGCAAGGTGTTGGTCGTGCCGCGCCAGCCGCACTTGTGGTTCAGGCCGGCCAGTGCCACGTCGTTGCGCTCACCGGTCAACCGGCCTTGCGCGTCCACCAGCTTCTTCGGCACGATGAACAGCGAGATGCCGCGCGTGCCGGGCACCAGCTTGCCGTCCGGCCCAGGGATCTTGGCCAGCACCAGGTGGATGATGTTTTCGTTCAGCTCGTGCTCGCCGGCCGAGATCCACATCTTGTTGCCGGTCAGCCGGTAGCGCGCGCCGAAGGGTTCGGCCTCGAAATCGTCGCCATCGGGCACGGCCTTGGTTGCCACGTCCGACAGGCTGGAGCCGGCCTGCGGCTCGGACAGGCACATGGTGCCGGACCAGCGGCCGCTGAACTCGTTGAGTGCGAACACCGTCTTCTGCAGCTCGGTGCCATGCTTCATCAGCAGGTTGGCATTGCCGGTGGTCAGCATGCCGGTGCCGATGCTGACCGATGCCTTGGCGAAAAACGCATTCGCCGCCGCTTCGACGGTGTACGGCAGCTGCATGCCGCCGTGTTCATAGTCCTGCGCGGCGCTGAGCATGCCGGAGGCCGCGTAGGCCTTCACGGCGTCGTGCGTGGCCTGCGGCAGGATCACCTTCTCGCCGTCGAAGCGCGGCTCCTCGGTGTCCACCAGCCGGTTGAACGGCGCGTACTTCTCACGCGCGATGCGCTCGCAGGTGTCCAGCACCTGGGCGAAGGTTTCCAGGCTGTGGTCGGCAAAACGCGGCCGCTCGGTCAGCGTGTCGGCGTGCAGCCAGTCACGCAGCAAAAAGTCCACCAGGGCGCGCATGGTCCCTCCTTTGAGATGACGGGCGGCAGCAGCGGTCGCCCATGCAGCAGCGGCCCGCGCACCGTGGGCGCGCGGTGCCACCGGCCATGGCTTACAGGACCTCGAAGACGCCGGCGGCGCCCATGCCGCCGCCGATGCACATGGTCACGCAGACCTTCTTCGCGCCACGGCGCTTGCCTTCGATCAGCGCGTGGCCGGTCAGGCGCTGGCCAGAAACGCCATACGGGTGGCCGACCGCAATCGCGCCACCATTGACGTTCAGCTTGTCCATTGGAATGCCCAGCGTGTCGGCGCAGTACAGCACCTGCACCGCGAAGGCTTCGTTCAGCTCCCAGAGGTCGATGTCGGCCACCATCAGGCCCAGGCGCTTCAAGACCTTGGGCACCGCGAAGACCGGGCCAATGCCCATTTCGTCAGGCTCGCAACCGGCCACGGCAAAGCCGAGGAAGCGGCCAAGCGGCGTCAGGCCCTTCTGCTGCGCGTACTTGTCGCTGACCAGCACACAGGCGCCGCCGCCGTCGCTGAACTGGCTGGCATTGCCGGCGGAGATCACGCCGCCCGGCAGCGCCGTGCGGATGCCGCGCACCGCTTCCAGCGTGGTACCCGGACGCAGGCCCTCGTCGGCGCTGCAGGTCACTTCCTTGCTGCGCAGACCCAGGGTCTTGTCGATCACGCCGGCCGTCACGGTGATGGGCGCGATCTCTGCGTTGAACAGGCCCGCTTCCTGTGCGGCGCAAGCCTTCTGCTGGCTGGCCGCGCCGTATTCGTCCATGCGCTCCTTGGGGATCTTGTAGCGCTGCGCCACGTTCTCGGCGGTCTGCAGCATGCTCCAGTAGATCTCCGGCTTGTTTTTCATGAGCCAGCTTTCGTGCAGCATGTGGTGGTTCATTTCCTGCTGCACGCAGGAGATGCTTTCCACGCCACCGGCCACGTAGGCATCGCCCTCGCCGGCAATGATGCGCTGCGCAGCCATCGCGATGGTCTGCAGGCCGCTGGAGCAGAAACGGTTCACGGTGACACCGCTGACGGTGATCGGCAGGCCGGCGCGCAGCGCGATCTGACGCGCGATGTTGGCGCCGGTAGCACCTTCGGGGTTGGCGCAGCCCATCAGCACGTCTTCGATGGCACCGGCTTCGATGCCGGCCCGCTCGACAGCGGCCTTGACGGCATGGCCGCCCAGCGTCGCGCCATGGGTCATGTTGAAAGCGCCCTTCCAGCTCTTGGCGAGCGGGGTGCGGGCGGTGGAAACAATGACGGCATCGGTCATGGCAATTCCTGTGTGTTCTGTATGTGGTGGGGCGCGATCAGCTGAAGGATTTGCCTTCGGCTGCGAGCTTCGCGAGCAGCGGCGCGGGCTGCCAGAAGGTCGCGTCGTCATGCGGGTTCTGCGCAAAGCGCTTCATCATCTGCACCACGTTGTAGAGGCCGACCGTGTCGGCGTAGCACATCGGACCACCGCGGTGCAGCGGGAAGCCGTAGCCGGTCAGGTAGACCATGTCCACGTCCGACGCGCGCTGGGCGATGCCCTCTTCCAGCAAGCGCGCGGCTTCGTTGACCAGCGCAAACACCAGGCGATGGACGATCTCGTCGTCGCTGATCTTGCGCGGCGTGATGCCCAGGTCCTTGCGGTAGTCGGCAATCATCTGCTCGACCAGCGGCGACGGGATCGCGTCACGCTTTCCGGGCACGTAGTCATACCAGCCGGCCCCCGTCTTCTGGCCGAAGCGGCCCATCTCGCACAGCAGGTCGGCCGTCTTGGAGTAGCGCAGGTCCGGCTTCTCCAGGTAGCGGCGCTTGCGGATGTACCAGCCCACGTCGTTGCCGGCCAGGTCGCCCATGCGGAACGGGCCCATCGCGAAGCCGAACTTCTCGGCCGCCTTGTCCACCTGCGCCGGCGTGGCGCCTTCCTCCAGCAGGAAGCCGGCCTGGCGGCTGTACTGCTCGATCATGCGGTTGCCGATGAAGCCATCGCACACGCCCGAGACCACGCAGGTCTTCTTGATCTTCTTGCCCAGCTGCATCACGGTGGCCAGCACGTCCTTGGCGGTGGCCGCGCCGCGCACCACCTCCAGCAGCTTCATCACGTTGGCCGGGCTGAAGAAGTGGGTCCCAATGACGTCCTGCGGGCGCTTGGTGAAAGCTGCGATCTTGTTGACGTCCAGCGTGGAGGTGTTGCTGGCCAGGATGGCGCCGGGCTTCATCACACGGTCCAGCTCCTGGAACACGGCCTTCTTCACGTCGATGTCCTCAAACACGGCCTCGATCACCATGTCGGCGTCGCCCAGTGCGTCGTAGCTCAGCGTGGTCGACAGCAGCGCCATGCGCTCGTCGTACTTCTCCTGCTTCAGCTTGCCCTTCTTGACCTGGCCTTCATAGTTCTTGCGCATCGTGGCCACGCCACGGTCCAACGCGTCCTGCTTCATCTCCAGCATCACGACGGGAATGCCAGCGTTCAGGAAGTTCATCGCGATGCCGCCGCCCATCGTGCCGGCGCCGATCACGGCCAGCTTGTTGATGGGGCGCACCGGCGTGCCGTCCGGCACGTCGGAGATCTTGCTTGCGGCGCGCTCGGCGAAGAAGGCATGGCGCAGGGCCTTGCTTTCGGGCGTGAACATCAGCGCGATGAAGGCCTCTCGCTCGACCTTCATGCCGGCCTCGAAGTCCTTGCCCAGCGAGGCCGCCACGGCTTCCACGCACTGCAGCGGCGCCGGGAAATTCTTGGACATCGCGCCCACGGTGTTGCGCGAGAACTGCAGGAAAGCCTGCGCTTCCGGATGCTTGACCTTCAGGTCGCGCACCAGCGGCAGCGGCCGCACCTCGGCCACTTCCTTGGCGAACGCGATGGCGCCTTCCAGCAGGTCGCCGTCGATCATGCGGTCGAACAGTTTCTGGCCTGGCTGCATCGCCAGCAACTCGCTCTTCACCGGCTCGCCGCTGACGATGATGTTCAGCGCGGTTTCCAGCCCCAGCACACGCGGCAGGCGCTGCGTGCCACCAGCGCCCGGCACCAGGCCCAGCTTCACTTCCGGCAAGGCCACGTTGGTGCCCGGCGCGGCGACGCGGTAATGCGCGCCCAGCGCCAGCTCCAGCCCGCCGCCCATGCACACCGAATGAATGGCCGCGACGATGGGCTTGCTGCAGGCCTCTTCCAGCTTGATCAGCGACAGCAGGTTGGGCTCGGCCAGCGCGCGCGGGGTGCCGAATTCCTTGATGTCCGCGCCCCCCGAAAACGCCTTGCCGGCGCCAGTGACCACGATGGCGCTGACGGCCGCATCGGCCTGCGCCTTCTCCAGCCCGTCGGCGATCGCCAGGCGGGTCGCCGCGCCCAAGCCGTTGACGGGAGGATTGTTCAGCGTGATGACGGCCACATTGCCGCGGACTTCATAGCTTGCGCTCATGTCGGTATCCCTTTGGGAAAGGAGAGGAAAGACGCCGGAAGGCGACGTGCTGACCCGGTGGAGAAAGCGTCCCGACCAGAATTAGCACGATCGTTCGATTCTAAGAACGAGGACGTTTCAGATGATGTCCCTGCTGCGACAGGTGGGGGGAGGGAAAACACCAAGAAGACCTTGGCAGCGGGCAGGACAACGCCGCGCGCCGTACGGGCCCCTCCGGGCACGCATGCCTGCCGAAGTCGCCCCGTTCAAACCTCCAGCCACTCCTTGCGGACGTTGCTGTTGGCCTTCAGTTCTGCCGGCGAGCCCTCGAACACGATGCGGCCGTGGCCCATCACCAGACAACGTTCGGAGACTTCGAGGGCGATGGTGAGCTTCTGTTCGACCAGCAGGACCGAGATGCCGCGGCGCTTGAGTTCGCGCAGGTAGTCGGCGACGAGTTCCACGATCTTCGGGGCGAGGCCTTCGGTGGGCTCGTCGATCATGATCAGGTCCGGGTCGCCCATCAGCGTGCGGCACAGCGTGAGCATCTGCTGCTCGCCGCCTGAGAGCACGCCGGCGGCGGTGTGTTCACGCTCCTTCAGGCGAGGGAACAGCTTGAACATGTCGTCCAGGCTCCAGCGGCCTTTTTTGTTGCCGCTCTTCACGCCCAGCAGCAGGTTCTGGCCCACGGTGAGGCGCGGGAAGATGTCGCGGTTCTCGGGCACGTAGCCAATGCCTTCGTGGGCGATCTCGAAGGCCTTGCGGCCGACCAGTTCGCGGCCCCGCCACTTGACCGAGCCCTGTGCGTCCACCAGGCCCATGATGGCCTTGACGGTGGTGGAGCGGCCCGCGCCGTTGCGACCCAGCAGGCTGACGATCTCGCCTTCGCCAATGTTCAGCGACACGCCGTGCAGCACATGGCTCTTGCCATAGTAGGCATGCACATTGGACAGCTGCAGCAGTTCTTTTGTCATGCAGCGCACCCCATCGGCTGCGCCACAGCTTCGGCCGCCTGGTGATCAGCCAGCACCGAGCCGAGGTAGGCCTCCTGCACGCGCGGGTTGGCGCGCACCGCATCTGGCGTGTCGAAGGCGATCACCTCGCCATAGACCAGCACCGCAATGCGGTCCGCCAGGCCGAAGACCACGCCCATGTCGTGTTCCACGGTCAGCAGCGTCTTGCCTTCGGTGACCTCGCGGATCAGCTGGATGAAGCGCTTGGTTTCGCTCTTGCTCATGCCGGCGGTCGGTTCGTCCAGCAGGATCACGCTGGAGCCGCCGGCGATGGTGATGCCGATCTCCAGCGCACGCTGCTCGGCATAGGTGAGGTTCATTGCCAGCTGGTCGCGCCGCTTGTCGAGCTTGATCATCTGCATGACCTCCTCGGCACGCGCGTTGGCCTCGTGCTGGTTGGACAGGAAGCGCCAGAACGCGTAGCGCTGGCCCATGGACCACAGCACCGCACAGCGCAGGTTCTCGAACACCGAGAGGCGGGTGAACAGGTTGCTGACCTGGAAGCTGCGCGACAGTCCGCGGCGGTTGATTTCGTAAGGCTTGAGCCCGTCGATGCGCTCGCCGTGCAGGCGGATCTCGCCGCTGCTGAGGCCGAAGCGCCCGGAGATCAGGTTGAACAAGGTGGACTTGCCCGCGCCGTTGGGCCCGATGATGGCCACGCGCTCGCCCGGCTTCACCTGCAGCTGTGCGCCGCGGATGATTTCCGTCAGCCCAAACCGCTTGTGCGCCCCTAACAATTCCAAGGCGTACGGGCTGGACCCGTTGGAAGACACGGCAACCGAACTGCTCATCACAAGGCCTCCCTGCGCTTCATCTCGCGCTCGATCTCTTCCTGCGCCTCGCCCCATTGCTGGGCAAAGTGCCGCCTCGAAACTTCGAACAACCCGGCACCGGTCAGCAGCAGCAGCGCTGCGCCGCACCAGGCATCCAGGCCTTTGGCATCCAGCGTCACGCCGAGGAAGTTCATCTGCGGGCCCAGCGCCTCGTTGAGCCGCAGGTGGTAGACCATCTCGATGCAGACCGCCGCGGCCAGCAGCACCGTGGCTGCCGTGCCAGCCAGCGCCAGGTAGCCTGTCCACAAGCGGCCCAGCTTGCCGTGCGCAGCCACGCGAAGGTTCATCATGACCAGTCCGGCCACACCACCGGGCGCAAACATCACCATGAACATGAAGACCAGGCCCAGGTAGAGCAGCCAAGCCTGCGTGAGCTCCGACAGCAGCACCAGCGCCACGACCATCAGCACCGCGCCGATGATGGGCCCGAAGAAGAAAGTGGCGCCGCCGAGGAACACGAACAGCAGGTAAGAGCCCGAACGCGCGGCGCCGACCACTTCGGCATTGACGATCTCGGTGTTCAGCGCGCTCAGCCCGCCCGCAATGCCGGCGAAGAAGCCGGAGATCATGAAGGCCAGGTAGCGCACGCGCTGCGTGGAGTAGCCGATGAACTCGACGCGCTCCGGGTTGTCGCGCACGGCGTTGAGCATGCGGCCCAGCGGCGTGCGGGTCAGCGCGAACATCAGCCCGGTGCAGACGAAGCAGTAGACGGCGATCAGGTAGTACAGCTGGATCTGCGGCCCGAAGCTGATGCCGAAGACCTTCTCGCCGACCACGCGGTTGCCCGAGACGCCGCCCTCGCCGCCGAAGAACTCCGGCAGCATCAGCGACATGGACCAGACCAGCTCGCCCAGGCCCAGCGTGATCATCGCGAAGGTCGTGCCACTCTTCTTGGTCGTCACGTAGCCCAGCAGCGCGGCGAAGAACAGGCCGCCCAGCCCGCCCGCGATCGGCACCAGGCTGACCGGCAGGTGCAGGCTGCCGGCGCTGACGGCGTTCAGCGCATGGATCGCAACAAAGCCGCCGAGACCGCTGTAGACCGCATGCCCAAAGCTCAGCATGCCGCCCTGGCCGAGCAGGATGTTGTAGGCAAGGCAGGCGATGATGCCGATGCCCATCTGGCACAGCATGGTCTGCGCGAAGCTGGTGGTCCACAGCAGCGGCACGACCAGCAAGGTCACGGCGAACAGGCTCCAGATCAGCGCGCGGCCCACATTCCAGGGCTTGAAGTGGTAGCTGCGCGGACTGGGTTGCCGGCGCACGGTGGCCACTGGCGGCGGGCCGCTGGGCACCGCGGCCAGCACCGGCGCGGCAGGACGGATGGCCGCGGGCGAAGCCGCCATGTCAGGTTGTACAGCCATGCTCATTGCCTCATTCCTCCCGTGTGCCCATCAAGCCCTTGGGCCGGAAGATCAGGATCAACACCAGCAGCAGGTACGGCAGGATGGGCGCCGCCTGCGCCAGCGTGATGCGCAGCAGCGGCCAGCCCCGCGAGCCTTCGTGCACCGAAGCGCCGAAGCGGTTGAACAGGTCGGCCAGCGAAGCGTCCACCGTCAGCGGCAGCGTCTGCAAAAGGCCGATGACGATGGAGCCGACAAAGGCCCCGGCCAGCGAGCCCATGCCGCCCACCACCACGACCACGAAGATGATGGAGCCGACCACCGCGGCCATCGCCGGCTCGGTGACGAAGGTGACACCGCCGATCACGCCGGCCAGCGCCGCCAGTGCGCAGCCGGAGCCGAACACCAGCATCAGCACGCGCGGCACGTTGTGGCCCAGCGCCTCGGCCATTTCCGGGTGGGTCAGCGCCGCCTGGATCACCAGGCCGATGCGGGTGCGCGTCAGCAGCAGCCACAGCGCAAGCAGCATGCCCAGCGAGACCAGCATCATGAAGGCGCGGGTCATCGGGAAACGCGAGCAGCTGGCTGCCGCCTCGCCTGCGGACTGGCACATCTCCGGCGGCGCCACGCCCGCCACGATGGACAGCCCGTGCTGGGCCGACTGCACCACCGTGAAGGCCGAGCTTTGCAGCCAGGCCGGCGGCACCGCCGGCACCGGCGTGCGGCCCCAGATCAGCTGCACCACTTCCAGCACCACGTAGGACAGGCCGAAGGTGATCAGCAGTTCGGGCACATGGCCGAACTTGTGCGCGCGGCGCAGTGCCGTGCGCTCGAACAAGGCGCCCAGGCCGCCGACGATCAGCGGGGCCAGCACCAGCGCAGCGGTGAAGCCCAGCCAGTTGCTCAGCGAATAGGCCACGTAGGCGCCCAGCATGTAGAAGCTGGCATGGGCGAAGTTCAGCACGCCCATCATGCTGAAGATCAGCGTCAGCCCGGAGCTGAGCATGAACAGCAACAGCCCGGAGCTGAAGCCGTTCAGCAGGTTGATCAGGATCTGGTCCACGGCAGGTGATTCCAGTGACGTAGAAAGGTCGACAAAAAGGGCCCGGCGGAGCGGCGTCCGGCGGGCCCGGTTCAGGCGCGCAGCGGCGCGCTCACCCTGCTCAGGGCCGCTTCATCTGGCACGAGGTGGGCGTGCTGGAAACATACGCGTCGTAGGCCTTGACCTCGGCGAAGGTGTAGCCGGTGTTCTCGACGCTGTAGTTGTTCTTCGCGTCAGTCTTCTGCCAAACCGAGATGAACAGCGGCTGCTGCAGTTGGTGGTCGGTCTTGCGCATCTCGACCTCGCCGTTGAAGCTCTTGAACTTCAGGCCTTCCATGGCAGCGGCGACCTTCACCGGGTCGGTGGACTTGGCCTTGGCCATCGCGTCGCTCAGCAGCGCGAACAGGTGGTAGCTGGAGCCCGTGTACCAGTCGTCGTTGAACTTGGTCTTGAAGTCAGCCATCAGCTTGGCGGTCGCGCCACCCATGTTGGAGGTGGCGTAGGCGACCTGGAACACACGACCGGCTGCCGCGGCACCGAGCGCGGTGGGCGTGCCTGTCACGCCGGCGTAGTAGGTGTAGAACTTGACGTTCAGGCCGGCGTCGTTGGCCGCCTTCACCAGCAGGGTGAGGTCGGATCCCCAGTTGCCGGTCACCACGGTGTCGGCGCCGGAGGCCTTGATCTTGGCGACATATGGCGCGAAGTCGCGCACCTGGGCCAGGGGATGCAGATCTTCGCCCGCCACCTGCACGTCCGGACGCTTGCGCGCCAGCGCGTCCTTGAAGTATTTGGCCACCTGCTGGCCATGCGAATAGTTCTGATTGATCAGGTAGACCTTCTGAATGTCCTTCTGGTCCTTCATGAAGGTGGTCAAGGCCTCCATCTTCATCGAGGTGTCGGCGTCCAGCCGGAAGTGCCAGTAGCTGCACTTGCTGTTGGTCAGGTCGGGGTCTACCGCAGAATGATTGAGGTAGACGACTTCCTTGCCCGGGTTGCGCTCGTTGTGCTTGTTGATCGCATCGATCAGCGCCAGTGCAACGCTGGAGCCATTGCCCTGGGTCACATAGCGCACACCCTGGTCGATGGCCGACTTCAAGGCATTCAACGACTCGGCCGGGCTGAGCTTGTTGTCAATCGGGACGACTTCAAACTTCACGCCGGCCGCATTGCCCTTGTTGAACTGCTCGGCAATGAACTGGAAGCTCTTGACCTGGTTCTGGCCGACCGGGGCCATCAGCCCGCTCAAGGGGTCGATCCACGCGACCTTGACCGTTTCGCCCTTCTGGGCGTGGGCCAGGCCGGTGGTCATCGCCAGCGATGCCGTGACCACCATGCCAAGCCATTTGTAGCTGATCTTCATCGGGCCGTCTCCTGTTGTGTTTGATGCGCTGCACTGAAGCCAGTCAACGGTAACGGAAGCCCCTGTGCAGGGCTTCAGGGACTACCACTAAAGCTTGTCGCGCCCGGGACAAAGCCGCGGGAAAACGCCATGCGCGCGGGCCGGCCGTGCAGCGAGCGATGCAAGACCCCTCTTCCGACGATTGCTTGTGCCCGTCGCCCACAAGCGGATCGCGGGCCAGGCCTAGCATGCGGGCCGGTTCGGCCCAATGTGGAGAGGGAGGCGGCATCGTGTGGAATTCCCATCGCATCAGACACAGTTGCGCAGCGCGACTGAAGCTTGCCGCGGCAGTTCTTGGCCTGGCCATGTGCGCGGGCAATGGCAGGGCCGCGGCGCTCGATGCGCAGGAGGCCGGCTTCGCCCCCGGGGTGCGCCTGGGCACCATCCCGGCGCTGCATACGCTGCGCGGCGTGGACAACATGTTCTTCGACGTCCACTTCGTCGGCCAGCACGGCTATCGCGACCATCGCGGCGAAAGAGGGGGGCTGGTTTACACCTGCGCAGCCGGCTTCCTGGACGTGGACCACCTGCGCCAGTCCGCAGATTGGGTGGCCTACCTGCACGGCCGGCTGGGCGCGGCCTGGGCCCGCCAGGACCAGACGCTCAAGTTCACCGTGCCTGCCGGCGACCGCGGCATGCAAGTGCGCGTCACCTTGCAGCGCCCTGCGCTGGCGCAGGGATCGCCCCCGCCCTGGCCCGAACTGGACACGCTCGCACGCCGCATGGCGTTCCTGATGATGACCTGGCACGAAGTGCTGACCTGGTTCGACTACCGCAGCACCTTCCTGGCCCCCGAGAAGATCTCGGCCTTCACCTATGAGGACACGCTTTCGCACGTTGTCGGCATCGAGATCGGCGCGCGCGCGGTGGCCCGGGCAGGCGTGGCCTACGCCACCGCAGTGGACGAGGAACTCAAGGCCCTGCCGGAGCGCTACGGGGCCCAGCCGATCGCGGTCACGCGGCAGACCTTTGCGCGCGTGAGAAACCGTTGGTGGCGCGGCGACAGCGGCTGGCCGCACAACGAGTTCATCACGGGCCGGGACCTGGCCCTCGGGCTGGATGGCTCGCCGCTCCAGCCCTGGACGGTGCCCGACCTGGCCGCCTGTGCCGGCAGCGCGCCACGCAGCTTCAGCAGCCGCGAACTGGTGTTCGACGCCCCCGCCGATGGAGCGCAACATCCGCCGTCCGAGCCATCGACCTCTGGCGCCATGCCCACCCTGGCCGACCCGGCCGAAGCCGCGGTGTCCGCCACTGCAAATGGCGCCGCGCCGGTCCCGGCACCCTTTGTGCTCCAGTTGCGCATCGACTCGACCGCGCGCGAACTGCAGCCCGTGCTGGCCCAGCTCTTCCCCGAGCAGGCCGGTGCCAAGGCCTTCCAGCTCAACCCGCGCGCGGACCTGCTCAAGCTGATGCTGGAGATCGAACGCCGGGTGAAGGCCGAGCTGGGTGACGACGCGACTTCGCCGGATCGGCTGCTGCGCCGCCCCTGAGGCTTTAGGCGCCAGGCAGCCGGTGCTGCTTGAACTGCTCGCGCAGCTTGAGCTTCTGCAGCTTGCCGGTGGCCGTGTGCGGCAGCTCGGCAACGATGGCCACGTCGTCCGGGATCTGCCACTTGGCGATGCGGCCTTCGAAGAAGCCCAGCAGGTCCTCGCGCGTGGGCGACATGCCAGGTTTGGGCACGACCACCAGCAGCGGCCGCTCATCCCATTTCGGGTGCTTGCAGGCGATGACTGCGGCCTCGTGCACGGCGGGATGCGCCATTGCGATGTTCTCCAGCTCGATGGAGCTGATCCACTCGCCGCCGGACTTGATCACGTCCTTGCTGCGGTCGGTGATCTGCATGTAGCCGTCAGGGTGGATCGCGGCCACGTCGCCGGTCGGGAACCAGCCGGGCTCGCCGTCCACGCTGACCAGCGGCGAAGGCGCGTCCTTCTGGCCGAAGTAACTGGCGATGACCCAGTTGCCGCGCACCACCAGGTTGCCGGCGGCCACACCGTCCCACGGCAGGCTGCGGCCATCGTCGTCGATGATGGCCATGTCCACGCCATAGATCACCCGCCCCTGGGTCTCCAGCAGCTTCTGCTTGGCCTCGGCCGGCAAGTCGTCGTGCTTGGACATCAGCTTGGACAGCGTGCCCAGCGGCGACATCTCGGTCATGCCCCAGGCGTGGATGACCTCGACATGGAAGTCCTCCTGCAGGGTCTTCATCATTGCCGGCGGGCAGGCCGAGCCGCCGATCACCGTGCGCTTGAAGCTGCTGAACTTCAGCCGATTGGCTTTCATGTAGGTCAGCAGGCCCAGCCACACGGTGGGCACGCCGGCGGAAAAAGTGACCTTTTCGTTTTCGAAGAGTTCGTAGAGCGACTTGCCGTCCAGGTGCGGGCCAGGCATCACCAGCTTGGCGCCGACCATGGCCGCGGTATAGGGAATGCCCCAGGCGTTGACGTGGAACATCGGCACCACCGGCAGGATCACGTCGCGGGTGGAGCAGTTCATCGCGTCCGGCATGGCCGCGGCGTAGGCATGCAGCAGCGTCGAGCGGTGGCTGTAGACGGCGCCCTTCGGGTGGCCGGTGGTGCCCGAGGTGTAGCAGATGCTGGACGCGGTGTTCTCGTCGAAGTCGGGCCAGCTGTAGGCGCCGTCTTCTGCGTCGACGATCTCTTCGTAGCACAGCAAGCCGGCAATGCTGCTGGCAGCCGGCATGTGCACGCGGTCCGTCATCAACACGAAGTGCTGCACCGACTTCATCTCCGGCGCCAGCTTCTCGACCAGCGGCAGGAAATTCAGGTCGAAGCACAGCACGCGGTCGGCTGCGTCATTGGCGATCCAGGCAATCTGCTCCGGGAAAAGGCGCGGGTTGATGGTGTGGCAGACCAGCTGCGAGCCGGAGCTGCCGTAGTAGATCTCCAGGTGCCGGTAGCCGTTCCAGGCCAGCGTGCCGACGCGGTCACCCGGCTCGCAGCCCAGCCGCGCGAAGGCCTGCGCCAGCTTGCGCGCGCGAAGTTCGATGCCGGCCCAGTTGGTGCGGTGCACATCGCCCTCGACCCGCTTGGACACCACCTCCACTTCACCCGCATGCCGCGCTGCATGGCGCAACACGGAACCAATCATCAGCGGCGTGGTCATCATCTGGCCCATCAAGGCGCTCATCGGGTGTCTCCTGCAAGGTGGCAAAACAAGCTCGCTCGATGATAGGCACGCAGCAGCGCCAGAGGCCTTGCGCGGCCTCAGATGAAACCCGAATGCCCCTCGTCGCCAAGGCGACAGTCGCGCCTGCCTACACTGCCGACATGTCTGCCGTACAAGTTGCCCCGCAAGCCGCCCTGCCGCCACCGCCCGCCGCCTGGCTCAACCGCTTTGCGGCGCTGGGTGCAGGCTTTGCCACCCGCCTGCCCGCGCAGGGCCTGCCAGACCCGCACTGGATTGCCGCCAGCGAGGATTGCGCACGACTGCTGGGCTGGCCCGAAAACTGGCAGCAAAGTGAAGGCGCGCTGGCCGTGCTCAGCGGCAATGGCAGTTGGCCCGGCATGGCGCCGCTGGCCAGCGTCTACAGCGGGCATCAGTTCGGCGTCTGGGCCGGCCAGCTGGGCGACGGCCGCGCGCTGCTGCTGGGCGAGCTGGACACGCCTGCCGGTCCGATGGAGTTGCAGCTCAAGGGCGCCGGACTCACGCCCTACTCGCGCATGGGCGATGGCCGCGCGGTGCTGCGCTCGTCGATCCGCGAATTCCTCTGCTCCGAGGCCATGCACCACCTGGGCATTCCGACCACCCGCGCGCTGTGCCTCACCGGCTCGGCGCTGCCGGTGCGGCGCGAGCGCGTGGAGACGGCGGCAGTCGTCACGCGCGTGGCGCCCAGCTTCATCCGCTTCGGCCACTTCGAACACTTCGCGCACCATGGCCAACCCGAGCGGCTGCGCCAGCTGGTGGACTTCGTCATCGCCCATCACTACCCCGCTTGCGCCGAGGCACCGCAGCCGGTGCTGGCCTTGCTCGGCGAGGTCACGCGGCGCACCGCGCGGTTGCTCGCGCAGTGGCAGTCTGTCGGCTTTGCACATGGCGTGATGAACACCGACAACATGTCCATCCTCGGCTTGACGATCGACTACGGCCCGTTCGGCTTCCTCGACGCCTTCGACCCGAACCACATCTGCAACCACTCGGACGACAGTGGCCGCTACGCCTTCGCGCGCCAGCCGCAGGTGGCCTGGTGGAACCTGCATGCGCTGGCCCAGGCGCTGCTGCCACTGGTGGGCAGTGGCAAGGGCGAGGAGGCCGATGCCGAACTGCTGCGCGCCGAACTGGAACCTTATGGCCCCGCGTTCAGCGAGGCCATGACCTCGCTGATGCTGGCCAAGCTGGGCCTGCAGGACACCCAGGCTGGCGACGGCGCGCTGGCCGACGGCCTACTCCGCCTGATGGCCGCACAGCGCGCCGACCACACCATCGCCTGGCGCCGGTTGTGCGACTTCAGCACGGCACTCGAGGCCCGCAACGACGCGGTGCGCGACCTTTTCGTCGACCGCGAGGCTTTCGACGCCTGGGCGGCAGACTACACCCAGCGCCTGCGCCAGGAAATGAGCGACGACACTGCGCGGGCCTTGCGCATGCGCCAGGCCAACCCCAAGTACGTGCTGCGCAACCATTTGGCCGAACAGGCCATCCGGCAGGCCGAAGGTGGCGACTTCAGCGAAGTGCAGCGCCTGTTGAAAGTTTTGTCGCGCCCGTTCGACGAACAGCCTGAACACGATGCCGACGCCGGCTTCCCGCCCGACTGGGCCCATCACCTGGAAGTTTCCTGTTCCTCATGAGCCACGATCACGACGACCCGCGCTACCCCGTGCGCAAGACCGATGCGCAATGGCGCGAAGAGCTGGACCCGACCGAGTACGCGATTGCCCGCCACGCCGCCACCGAACGCGCCTTCACCGGCAAATATTGGGACCACTTCGCAGGCGGCACCTACCGCTGCATTGGCTGCGGCGAGCCGCTGTTCAGCTCGGACAGCAAGTTCGACGCAGGCTGCGGCTGGCCCAGCTACTGGCAGGCGATTGACGACGGCAAGATCGAGCGCGTGGTCGACACCACGCACGGCATGACGCGGGTCGAGGTGCGCTGCGCCAAATGCGGCTCCCACCTGGGTCATGTGTTCGAAGATGGCCCCGAGCCGACCGGCGAGCGTTTCTGCATCAATTCGGCAGCGATAGACTTCGCGCCGAAACCGTAAAACGCCTCGACATGAAACTGCTGTTCGACCTGCTGCCCGTCATCCTCTTTTTCCTGACCTTCCGCGCCACCGAATCGCACAAGGAATGGGCCGGCGAATTCGCCACCCAGCATTTCGGCGCACTGGTCTCGGGCGGCGTGGTCGCGGCCAGCGAAGGGCCGGTGATGCTGGCCACCTTGGTCACCATCGTGGCCACGCTGTGCCAGGTCATCTACCTGAAGCTGCGCGGCCGCAAGGTCGACCTGATGCTGTGGATCAGCCTGACGCTGGTCACCGTGCTGGGTGGGCTGACCGTGTGGCTGCACAACGAAACCTTCATCAAGTGGAAGCCCAGCGGCCTGTACTGGGCTTTCGGGTTGACGCTGTGGATCAGCCAGGCGCTGTTTCGCAAGAACCTGCTGCGCAGCACCATGGGCGATCAACTGGTTTTGCCGGACGCCATCTGGCAGCGCCTGAATTTCGCCTGGGTCGGCTTCTTCGGCATGATGGGTTTGCTGAATCTATGGGTCGCGTACAGCTTCACGACAGAAACCTGGGTCAGTTTCAAACTGTTCGGCGGCACCGGATTGATGCTGCTGTTCATCCTGGGCCAAGGCCTTTACGTCAGCAAATACATGCCCGAAGAAGGTGAAGCTTCCGCGCCGGCACCAGGCCCTGGCAGCGGCCTTTGAAGGCTGAGAAACTCCCATGACAAACGCTCTGCCCACCCATGCCACAGCCGCGGCACTCGAAGCGGTGTTGCAGGCCGCGCTGCAGCCCAGCGCGCTCGTCGTGCAGGACGACAGCGCCTCGCATGCCGGCCATGCCGGCGCCCGTGAAGGCAGCCATTTTTCGGTCCGTGTGGTCAGCGAAAGCTTCACCGGACTGTCACGAATTGCACGGCATCGCCTCGTGTATGATGCTTTGGGCCCCCTGATGAGCCGGGGCATCCATGCCTTGGCACTGGACGCACGCGCTCCGGGCGAAGTCTGACCGCGAACAGCGAATCCACCCATCACCCATCCGCGTCAAATCAGGTCCTTCAAATGAAGGTCTTGTCTTCATCGCCGAATCTGGCCTGAACCCAATATCTCCTGTGATCGCGGCTGCGTGGGTATATCTGCCTCGCGCCTTCCTTTTTCATCTCATCGACAAAATCGAGTCCCCCGAAAGGCGACACGCATGAACTTGAAGTCCACTGTCTTGCTGGCGGCCATGGCCGTGATCCTGCCGATGGGCGCATACGCCCAGAACATTGCCATCGTGAATGGCAAGCCTGTTCCGAAGGCGCGTGTGAGCATGCTGATGCAACAGGCAAGCCGCAACGGCCAGCCGGTTGCCCCTGAAATGGAAGCCCGCGCGAAAGACGAAGTCGTGCTGCGCGAGATCTTCGCCCAGGAAGCCGAGAAGAAAGGCATTCCCGCGACGGCAGACTACAAGGCCCAGCTCGAACTGCTGCGCCAGACCGTGCTGATCCGCGAGCTGTTTGCCGACTATCAAAAGAAGAACCCTGTCACCGACGCCGAAGCCAAGGCCGAATACGACAAGGTGAAGGCTTCTTCCAGCGGCACCGAATACCGTGCCCGCCACATCCTGGTCGAGAAGGAAGAAGACGCCAAGCGCCTGATCGCCGAGATCAAGGCCGGCGCCAAGTTCGAAGACCTGGCCAAGAAGAATTCCAAGGACCCGGGCTCGGCCGAAAACGGCGGCGACCTGGACTTCGCCAAGCCTGACGCCTACGTGCCGGAATTCGGCCAGGCCATGGCCGCGCTGAAGAAGGGCGAGATGACGCAGGAGCCGGTCAAGACCCAGTTCGGCTACCACATCATCAAGCTGGAAGACTCCCGCGAAGCCCAGTTCCCGGCCTTCGACGACGTGAAGGCCCAGCTGATGCAGCGCCTGTCGCAAGCCAAGCTGCAGAAATACCAGGAAGACCTGCGCGCCGCGGCGAAGACCGACTACAAGTTCAGCCAGTGAGCGCTGATCACCCAGCGAACCAAGGCGCCAACAGGCGCCTTTTTTTCGTCCGCCGAAAGGCAAGCTTCAATCGGAGTCCCATGCGCTCTCTCCTGCTGTCACTGGCCTTGTTGCTCGGCCTGCCCTGCGCAGCCCGCGCCGAATCCAACTTCACCCGGCTCAACCCGCCGGGCCCCCATGCCGTGGGCCTGCGGGTGATTGAGCAATACGACTTCTCGCGTGGCTACCGCGGGCCCACCGACACGGTCACCGGCAAGCCAGTGACCGGCGAGCGCGCCCGGCCGGTCCAGACCCTGATCTGGTACCCGGCCGAGACCGGCGCAGCCCCGGCGATGAAGGTGGTGGACTACCTGCGCCTGGGCGCCGGTGACGACGACTTCTCACGCCCACCCGCCGAACGCGCGGCCCAGGCCGCCCAGTTCGTGCAAGGCCGTGTGGCCGCACTGCCGCCAGCGCGTGCACAGGCCGAACTGGCCGCGCCGATGCTCGCGGTGCGGGACGCAGCCGCGGCCACTGGCCAGTGGCCGGTGGTGATCTACGCGCCCAGCTTCGGCGCCTGGTCGTTCGAGAACGCTGACCTCTGCGAATACCTGGCCAGCCAGGGTTACCTGGTCATCGCCAGCCCCAGCATCGGCCAGAGCTCGCGTGAGATGACCAGCGACCTGGAAGGGGTCGAAGCCCAGGTGGCCGACATCCGTTTCCTGATCGGTTTTGCCCACGGCCTGCCGCAGGCGGACAGCAGCCGCGTCGCGGTGATCGGCTACAGCTGGGGCGGGCTGGCCAATGTGCTGGCCGCCGCCAAGGACAGCCGCATCGGCGCCGTGGTCAGCCTGGACGGTTCGGTGCGCTATTGGCCCGACCTGGTCAAGCAGGCCGGCTACGCGACACCGGCGCGCAACACCGCGCCCTTGCTCTACCTTGCAGCGCGGCCGGTGGAGATCGAAGAACTCTCGGAAGGCCGCAACAAGGCCACCAGCTACCTCAATCGATTGAAATACGCCGACGTCTACCGGGTCACGCTGTATCCGATGACGCATCCCAACTTCTCGGTGATGTTCGACCAGCGCCTGCGGCCCGACGAGCAATACCAAGACTACGACAAGGCCGAACTGTCGACCGCCTACGCCTGGCTGGAAACCTATGTGCGCCGCTTCCTGGACGCCTACCTGAAGGGCGACACCGCCAGCCGGGCCTTCCTGGACCTGCCGGCCGCCAGCAGCGGTGCGCCAGCGCACCTGCTGAAGGTCAATGCCAGCCACAGCCAAGGTACGCCGCCAACCCGCGCCAGCTTTGCCGCCGAACTGGCCCGCCGCGGTGCGGACCATGCGTCCGAGATCTACCAGTCCTTCAAGGCACAGGAGCCCGACTTCTCGCTGTCTGAAGACGAACTCAATGCCTGGGGCTACCAGCTGATAGGCATGGGCGACCGCAAGGCTGCGGTCGCCCTGCTCCGCCTCGCGGCCGAGCTGAACAAGGAAAGCTGGAACGCCTTCGACAGTCTGGGCGAGGCGTATGCGAACGACGGCGCCAAGGCGCAGGCCATTGCAGCGTACCGCCAGTCACTGGTGCTGAACCCGAAAAACGAACACGCGGTGGCCCAATTGAAGGTCCTGGGTGCCAAGCCCTGACGGCATTCGCACCGCAGCGGCCGGCTACCATGGCGCGCGGTGGCACGCCTGACCACCACCACAAAGGAACCCACGATCCATGGCTGCTGCCAACCTGCTCGCGCTGATCGACGATATTGCCACCCTGCTCGACGATGTCGCGCTGATGACCAAGGTCGCGGCCAAGAAGACCGCCGGCGTGCTGGGCGACGACCTGGCGCTGAACGCCGAGCAGGTGTCGGGCGTGAAGGCCGACCGCGAGTTGCCGGTGGTCGGGGCCGTCGCCAAGGGCTCGCTGCTGAACAAGGCCATTTTGGTGCCGGCGGCAATGGCCATCAGCGCCTGGGTGCCGGCGCTGATCACGCCGCTGCTGATGGTGGGCGGCGCCTACCTGTGCTTCGAGGGCTTCGAGAAGCTGTGGCACCGCATCACCCACAGTGCGCATGCGGCGGAAGACGAAGCGCACCACGCCAGCCTGCTGGCCGCGGTGGAGAATCCCGCGATCGACCTGGTGGCGATGGAGCGCGACAAGATCCGCGGTGCGATCCGCACCGACTTCATCCTCTCGGCCGAGATCATCGCGATCACGCTGGGCAGCGTGGCCGGCCAGCCGCTGGTCACGCAGCTGGGCGTGCTGGTGACGGTGGCCGTGGTGCTGACCATCGGCGTCTACGGCCTGGTGGCCGCCATCGTCAAGATGGACGACGCCGGCCTAGCACTGAGCCGCATCGAAGGCGATGGCGGCCTGCGGCCCGCGCTGCGCGCGTTTGGCCGCCTGTTGCTGGGCGCCGCGCCGTGGTTGATGAAGTTCCTGGCACTGGCCGGCACGGTGGCCATGTTCCTGGTCGGTGGCAGCATCCTGGTGCACGGCGCGCCGCCGCTGCACCACGCCATCGAAACCATCACAGCTGCCCTGCCCGGCTGGCTGCACGCCATTGGCGGCATGGTGGCCGACCTCGGCGTGGGGCTGGTGGCCGGTGCGCTGGTGCTGGCAGGGGTCAGCCTGGTGCAGAAACTGCGCGGCAAAAATTGAAGAAGCCAAGGAAACGCCGGGCCGCCCCAAGTTTCCTTGTCCCCCGCGGGGGGCGGGCTGGGCGCAGCACAGTCCTGGGGGCTCCATCAAGCAGGCAGGTCGGCCAGGGTTTCCGGCATCAGCCTGCCGGCTTCGATGCGCAGCTGGCGGGCGCAGCGGGCGGCAATGGCGCGGTCGTGCGTGACCATCACCAGCGTCGTGCCCAGCTCGCGGTTCAGGTCGAACATCAGCTGCATCACCCGCTCGCCGGTGGCGTGGTCCAGGCTGCCGGTGGGCTCGTCGGCCAGCAGCACCTTGGGCTGCACAACAAAGGCCCGGGCCAGCGCCACGCGCTGCTGCTCGCCGCCAGACATGAGCCGCGGGTAGTGGGCCAGGCGCTCACCCAGGCCCACACGCTGCAGCATCTCCTGCGCCTGGCTGCGCGCATCGCGCCGTCCGGCCAGCTCCAGCGGCAGCATCACGTTTTCCAGCGCGGTGCGGTTGGCCAGCAACTGGAAGCTCTGGAACACGAAGCCGAGCTTCTGTGCGCGCAGCGCAGCGCGTGCGTCCTCGTCCAGCGCGAACAGGTCCTGCCCGTCCAGCATGACCCGGCCTTCGCTGGGCGTGTCCAGCCCGGCCAGCAGCGCCAGCAAGGTGCTCTTGCCGGAACCCGAGGCGCCGACGATGGCGACCGATTCCCTGGCCTGCAGCACAAAAGAGATGTCGTGGAGAATGGTCAGCGTGCCGGTGGCATCGCTCACCCGTTTGGTGACCTGTTCAACGGCAATGATGGGTTCTGACATGAAGGCGAAGAAGATGGAAACCGCACCGCGCCTGCAGGGGCTGCGACGCCGGATCTTGCACTGTAGCGTGCTGCTGGCCGCGCTGTCGGCCAGTGGCGGCATGGCCCTCGCGGCCACGCCTGCGGCATCTACCGCACCGGCTGCCGGTCAATCCAGGGTGCTGGTCGTGGGCGACAGCCTGTCGGCCGAATACGGCCTGGCACGTGGCAGTGGCTGGGTGGCCTTGCTGGGCCAGCGGGTGGCGGCCGAGAAGCTGCCGTTCGAAGTGGTGAATGCCAGCATCAGCGGCGACACCACCGCCGGCGGCCGCAGCCGGCTGCCGGCCCTGCTCAAGCAGTACCAGCCCAAGGTGCTGGTGATCGAGCTGGGTGGCAACGATGCCTTGCGCGGCCTGCCGCTGGCCAGCACGCGGGACAACCTGACCGCGATGGCACTGGCAGGCAAGGCCGCAGGCGCGAAGCTGCTATTGATCGGCATGCAGGTGCCGCCCAACTACGGCGCGCAATACACGCGCGACTTCGCCGACGTGTTCAGCAGCACCGCCCAGGCACAAAAAGCCGCGCTGGTGCCCTTTCTGCTGGTCGGCATTGCCGACCGGCCGGATGCAGAGCAGCTCTTCCAGCCCGACCGCATCCACCCCAAGGCCGAAGCGCATCCGCGCATGCTGGACAACGTCTGGCCGGTGCTCAAGCCGCTGCTGCGCTGAACCCACTCAACAAAACACCCGCCGAAGCGGGTGTTTTTCATTGGGCCTGAAGCGGTTCAGTTCGGGTCGCGACGCGGATCGCCCGGGCGGCCACGCTGTTGGCCCTTGTCCTGCCGTTCGGCGGGTTCGGCACGTGGTTGCTGCTGTGGTTGCGGCACGGGCTGGACCTGCGGGCGAGCCTGCGGTTGCGGTTGCTGGGCCTGCGGCCGCTCCGCCGGCTGAGGGCGTTCCACAGGCTGCGGCCTTTCCACTGCCTGGGGCAGGCGCTGGACCTGTGGCCTCTCCACCTGTTGCGGCTGCACCCGCTCTGGCTGCTGCACAGCCGGGGCCTGTGGCCTCACCACCTGCGCGCCGCGGTGCCACATGCCGTTGTTGTCGTCGCCATCGTCCCGCTGCTGCGGCTGGCCACTGTTGAGCTGGCCGTTGCGCGGGTTGCCGTTGAAGGCAGCGTTCGGGTTGTGCGGCACGTCCGGACGGTGGCCAACGCGGTTGTCGTCCTCGTCCTGTGCCTGCGGACGGCGGCCCGGTTGCTGCGCAGCCTGCACGCCTTGCGGCGTGGCGGG
>NZ_VIDT01000499.1 GCF_006519715.1 Ideonella azotifigens | reverse complement strand
GCCCGCTGTGGGCTTGGTGGCGGGCTTGGCGCCGGTCTTGGCCACCGGCGTCGAATTGCTGCGGCGCGCACTCTGGTAGCTGCCGTCGGTCGTCGGCTGCCAGGTGGGAATGAGATGGTGCTTGCCGTTGCCGATCAGGTCGGCGCGGCCCATGTCCTTCAATGCATCACGCAGCAGCGGCCAGTTGTTCGGGTCGTGGTAGCGCAGGAAGGCCTTGTGCAGGCGGCGGCGCTTGTCGCCCTTGACGATGTCCACGCGCTCGCCCTTGCGCGCGTCGCGGCTGATGCCCTTGAGCGGATTGTGGCCCGAGTGGTACATGGCCGTGGCGGTGGCCATGGGGGACGGGTAGAAGGTCTGCACCTGGTCCGCGCGGAAGCCGTTGTGCTTGAGCCAGATCGCCAGGTTCATCATGTCTTCGTCGCTGGTGCCCGGGTGGGCGGCGATGAAGTACGGGATGAGGAACTGCTTCTTGCCGGCCTCGGCGCTGAACTTCTCGAACATCGCCTTGAAGCGGTCGTAGGTGCCGATGCCCGGCTTCATCATCTTCGACAGCGGGCCGCCTTCGGTGTGCTCCGGGGCGATCTTCAGGTAGCCGCCGACGTGGTGCGTCACCAGCTCCTTCACGTACTCGGGCGACTGCACCGCCAGGTCATAGCGCAGCCCGGAGCCGATCAGGATCTTCTTGACGCCACGCAGCGCACGGGCGCGCCGGTACATCTTCACCAGCGGGCCGTGGTCGGTGTTCAGGTTGGAGCAGATGCCGGGGTAGACGCAGCTCGGCTTGCGGCAGGCGGCCTCGATCTCGGGGCTCTTGCAGCCGATGCGGTACATGTTGGCGGTGGGCCCGCCGAGGTCGGAAATGATGCCGGTGAAGCCCTTGACCTTGTCGCGGATCTCCTCGATCTCGCGGATCACCGAGTCTTCCGAGCGGCTCTGGATGATGCGGCCTTCGTGCTCGGTGATGGAGCAGAAGGTGCAGCCGCCAAAGCAGCCGCGCATGATGTTCACGCTGAAGCGGATCATCTCCCACGCGGGGATCTTGGTCTCGCCGTCATGGCTGCCGTTGGCGTCGGCGTAGCTCGGGTGTGGGCTGCGGGCGTAGGGCAGGTCGAAGACGTGGTCCATCTCCTCGGTGGACAGCGGCAGCGGCGGCGGATTGATCCACACGTCGCGTGCGGTGTGGCCCTCGCCGTGGCGCTGCACGATGGCGCGCGCGTTGCCGGGGTTGGTCTCCAGGTGCAGCACGCGGTTGGCGTGGGCGTAGAGCACGTTGTCGCTCTTGACCTGCTCGTAGGCCGGCAGGCGGATCACGGTGCGGTCGCGCGGCGTGGTGATGGCGCGGCTGCCCAGCTTTTCGACCGGGCGGCGGATCAGCAGCATGGGCTTGGCACCGTCGGCCGCGGGCGGTGTGTCGCCAGCCTTCGCCGCTTCGGCCTTGGCGCAACTGGCACCGTTGTCGTCGGCCTGTTCCTCGATCGTGAGGTAGGGGTTCAGCAGCTTGTCGACCTTGCCGGGGGTGTCGACCTCGCTGGAGTCGACTTCGTACCAGCCGTCCAGCGCCAGGTCGTCCGGCTTGCGCATGAAGGCGGTGCCGCGCACGTCGGTGATGCTCTCGATCGGCTTCTTGGCCGCCAGCCGATGGGCGATCTCGACGATGGCGCGTTCGGCATTGCCGTAGACCAGCAGGTCGGCCTTGGCGTCCACCAGGATGGAGCGGCGCACCTTGTCGCTCCAGTAGTCGTAGTGGGCAATCCGGCGCAGGCTGGCCTCGATGCCGCCGATCACCACCGGCACGTCCTTGAAGGCTTCGTTGCAGCGCTGGGTGTAGACCAGCGTGGCGCGGTCCGGCCGCTTGCCGCCGACGTTGCCGGGGGTGTAGGCGTCGTCGCTGCGGATCTTGCGGTCCGCGGTGTAGCGGTTGATCATCGAATCCATGTTCCCGGCGGCCACGCCGAAGAACAGGTTGGGCTTGCCCAGGGCGCGGAAGGCGTCGGCAGACTGCCAGTCCGGCTGCGCGATGATGCCCACGCGGAAGCCCTGCGCCTCCAGCGTGCGGCCGATCACGGCCATGCCGAAGCTCGGGTGGTCCACATAGGCGTCCCCGCTGACGATGATGATGTCGCAGCTGTCCCAGCCCAGCTTGTCCATTTCCCTGCGGCTCATCGGCAGGAAAGGCGCGGTACCGAAACGCTTGGCCCAGTACGGACGGTAAGCCGTCAACGCCTTGGGCTTGGCATTGGCCTTGGCATCGGAACGGACGGGGGCTTCGAGGGTGGCGGACACGGCAGCGGCGGGGAAGGGGACCGGAAAGACCAAAGCCGGGCGGGCCACAGGCACGTCCGGCATCAAGAGCCTGCATTGTCCCAGGTGTCGGCCTTGCTGGCGATAACCCCACGCGGCGACCGGCTCGGGCCTGCGCAGGCCCGCACACCGCCGCCGCAGCCCGGTCCGCTCAGCGCCCCAGCAGCCCCTTGAACATCTGGCCCACGCCTTCGACCACGCCGCCGACGCTGACGCCCACGCCCTCGGCCAGGCCGGCAGCAAAGCGCCTGGCCAGGCTGTCGTTGACCGAGAAGTTCGGGTCGTCCAGCCGGCCTTCCAGCGTGAAGTTGACCTCGATCCGGCCCTTGTGCGCCATGGTGTCCAGCACGGCCTGGCGGCTGGCGGTGCCCAGCCCGTCCCACCAGCTGCCGCTGTGGTTCAGCGCCAGGCCGGTCAGGGTCACGCGGCCGGGCGCATGCAGGTGGTCGGCCTTGACCTGGGCCTTCAGCTGCAGGTCCAGCTGGCCGCGCTGGATGCCGCCTTCGGCCACCTTCAGCAGGTAAGGCTGCAGCGCGCGCAGGTCCACGCCTTGCAGTTCGGCGCTGAGGTCGGCGTCATGGGTGGCGGGTGTCAGTTCGCCGTCCAGCTTGAGCTGGCCGTCATGGTTGCCGGCGCCACCCGGGCCACGAAGCAGGCCGCGCACCTTCAGCGACATGGGCCGGTCGAGCGCCGGCAGCTGCAGGTTGCCCAGCGTGGCGTTCAGCTCGCCGAGCTGCAGGTGATGCGGCCGCGCACGCAGCGGCTTCAGCGAGTCGTCGTAGAAGTCGACCTGCACATCCTTCAGCTGCACTTCGTTGATCACCAGCGTGGGCGCGCTGGCCTCGGCCTGGCTGGCAGCGCTGGCCGGTGCGGTTTTCGGCGCCGCGGGGCGGGTTGGGGCGCGGGCGGGCGTCGTGGCGCTTTCCGGCTGCAGCAACCCGGGCAGGAGCTGCAGCTTGCCATCACGGCCACGCAGCAGGCTCAGGGAGGCGCCTTCGACCTCGATGCGGTGCAGCTGCCACGGCCCCGAGAAAAGGCTGCGCAGCGCCGGTTGAACGAAAACGCGACGGGCGCTGAGTTCATCCTCGGCGGGCCAGCCCGGCGCCGCGGCCAGGCGCAGGTCCTGCACCGTCAGCCCGTTCCAGTCCACCGAGATGGCGCCGACGCTGGCGCGCGGCCCCAGGTGCTCGCGCAGCGTGCTGTCCAGCCGGTGCAGCAGCAACTGGTACAGGCCTGCGAGGCCCACCAGCATGATCAATCCAATCCCCAGCCACCATCCGGCGCGACGCGAAACACTCACCATGGGCTGGATTGTCGCCAAGCCGGCAAGGCCGGCCATGGATCATGGTCGGCGGTAGGCGGTGGGCTGCCGCGCCCAGTAACCGCTGTCCAGCCGGTCCAGGCGCACCTCGCCGCCGGTGGATGGTGCATGCACGAAGCGGCTGTCGCCCACGTAGATGCCGGCATGCGTGGGCCGGCCGCGGCCGAAGATCACCAGGTCGCCGGTGCGCAGCTCGCCGGCCTCGACTGGTTGACCAAACTGGTTCAGGTCGGCCACCGTGCGCGGCGGCGCCATGCCGGCCTGGTTGCGGTAGACGTAGCCGATCAGGCCGCTGCAGTCGAAGCCGCCCGCGGGTGTGTTGCCGCCATAGCGGTAAGGCGTGCCGACCAGGCCCATCGCGTGGATGGCGATGTCGGATGACTGTTCGGGCGTAAGGCGCGTGAAGCGCGGCGTTGTGCCGCACGCCGCCAGCAGCAGCGGCAACAACAGACAGAGTCGCCAGGCCAGGCGATGGAATGCGTGCATGGAGGCAATTCTGTTGCAACTTGGGCGGCCGGGGACAATCCGCGCATGTCTTCTGCTGCGCCGCCCGTCACATCATCGCCGCCCGCCTGGGCCCAGCTGCCGCTGCTGGGCGTGGAC
>NZ_VIDT01000498.1 GCF_006519715.1 Ideonella azotifigens | reverse complement strand
AGACGCCGGCGCGGATGTCATCGTTCGTCAGCCGCGTGACCTCCACCGCCGACACGCCGCCCTGCACGCCCAGCTTCACGGCGGCCGTCCAAGACAGGTCGATCACCCGGTCTTTCGAGAACGGCCCGCGGTCGTTGATACGCACGATGATCTCGCGGCCATTCACCGGGTTGCGCACCCGGGCGTAGCTGGGAATCGGCATGGTGCGGTGCGCCGCGGTCATCGCGTACATGTTGTACAGCTCGCCGCTGGCGGTGCGCCGGCCGTGGAAGCGCTTGCCGTACCAGGAGGCCAGGCCGCGCTCGGCCAGCGGCTCGTCGCGGGTCACCGGCGTGTAGTTGCGGCCCAGCGCCTCGTAAGGCTTGTTCGGCCCACCGCTGACGATGGGCTCGATCTTGGGCACCGCGTCGGGCACCTGCTGCGGGTCAGGCCCGCTGCCGGCCGGCGGCGGACCGTCCGGCCCGTTGCCCGTACCCATGGTCGCGGTTTGCGTGGTCGTGCAGGCGGCCAGCAACACCAGCAAGCCGGCGCACAACCAGGCAACAAGGCGGCGACAAGGCGAGGCAGCCAGCGCAGAGGACAAACCGATGGTGCTCCCGGACAAGGTTGGACGCGGAGGCAGGCCCGGCGGGCCGCCGCGTGGGCTTGCATTCTGCCGCGCCACGCCATCCTGCCTGTTTCAGGGCTTGTCAGCCGGCGCACCCCCCTCCTTTTGGCCTAGACAGACCCCCTCCCGCGGCGGCATGGCGGGCCGCGCCTGCGCCCGCAAGATCGCCAGTGCAGGGGATTGGCAACGGCGGGCGTGGCTCGCATGCTGGGCCGCGCCCCTTTTTCATCCCCTTCCACAGGAGCACCCCATGTTTGGACTGACTTCCATCGGCGTTGTCCACACCGCCATCAGCCTGGTCGCGCTGGTGACCGGCGTCTGGGCGCTGGCCCGGGACCGCGAGATCTCGCCGCGCACCGGCCTGGGCCAGACCTACCTCTGGACCACCATCTTCACCTGCCTGACCGGCTTTTTCATCTTCCAGCACGGCGGCTTCGGGAAGCCGCATGCACTGGGCATCATCACGCTGCTGGTGCTGGCACTGGCCACGGTGGCCGGCCGTACCACGCTGCTGGGCCGCAGCAGCCGCTACGTCGAGACCATCAGCTATTCGCTGACGCTGTTCTTCCACTTCGTGCCCGGCCTGACCGAGACCTTCACCCGGCTGCCGGCCGGCTCGCCAGTCTTCAGCAGCCCGGACGACCCCGGCCTGCAAAAAGTGGTGGGCGTGTTTTTCCTGGCCTTCCTGGTGATTGCCACGCTGCAGGTGCGCCGGCTGCGCGCGGCGTCAGGCAACGCTTCCGTGCTCGGCAAGCTGGCCTGAGCCCTCATCGGGATAGCGTCACCCTGTCCATGCGGATGATGCGATGCCGGCGTGACCGCCGGAGACTGAGCGCAAGCCCAGGGAGTGCCGCGCCGTTCGGCGGAACCCGGGCCACACCCCCGCTCAACGCCTCTGAAAGGTCACGCCATGTCCATCACCGCCACCCCCACCCCCGGCCCGCTGCTGCTGAGCCCGACCGACCACGTGCTGGTCATGATCGACTTCCAGTCGCAGATGGCCTTTGCCACCAAGTCCATCGACGCGATCGTGCTGCGCACCAATGCCGCGCTGATCGCCAACGCCGCCGCCGGCTTCAAGGTGCCCACGGTGCTGACCACGGTCGCCGAAAAGAGTTTCTCGGGCCCGATGTTCGACGAGATCGCCGCCGCCTTCCCGGGCCAGGAGATGCTGGACCGCACCTCCATGAACACCTGGGAGGACGCGGCCGTCATCAAGACGCTGAACGCCATCGGCAAGGACCGCCTGGTGCTCGCCGGCCTGTGGACCTCGGTCTGCATCGTCGGCCCGGCCCTGTCGGCCATCGCCCAGGGTTACGAGGTCTACGTGATCACCGATGCCTGTGGCGACGTCTCAACCGAAGCGCACGAGCGTGCCGTCGAACGCATGATCCAGGCCGGCGCCCGCCCGATGACCTCGCTGCAATACATGCTGGAGCTGCAGCGCGACTGGGCCCGCGGCGAAACCTACGAGCTGACCACCGGCATCGCCAAGAAATTCGGCGGCGCCTACGGTCTCGGCGTGATCTACGCCAAGACCATGTTCGGCGCGCATGAGGGTTAAGGACCACCCCTACGCGCTCGCGCGCCCCTCTAGGGGCAAGACCAGCGGACCGGCGAAGCCGGATCCGCGGTCTTCGCTGGGTTAACACCGTCTCAACGTTGCAGCTGCTCGCATGAAACCCTACCTTGTCTCCGCGGCCCTTGGGCTGCTGGTGGGCGTGATCTACGCCTTGTTCAATGTGCGCTCGCCAGCGCCGCCGGTGATCGCGCTGGTCGGGCTGCTGGGCATCCTGGTGGGGGAGCAGTTGCCGCCGCTGGTCAAGAAGGTTCTGCAGACCGATTCGGCGCCGGTCTCGTGGCTGCAGCACCAGGTCAAGCCGCACATGTTCGGCGAGCTGCCGCGCTGCGCTTCGGCCCAGGCCGCCACCCCTGTCCAATCACCTGCCGAAGGCAATCCGCATGGCTGAGAACCTCACTCCCGACCTGATCCTGCACCGCGGCCTGTTCACCACGCTGAACCGCGCCCAGCCGACCGCCAGCGCGGTGGCCATCAAGGACGGCCGCTTCCTGCGCGTGGGCCAGGACCATGAGGTCATGCCGCTGGCCGGCCCGCAGACCAAGGTCATCGACCTGCGCGGCAAGCGTGTGCTGCCTGGCCTGATCGACAACCACCTGCACATCATCCGCGGCGGGCTGAATTTCAACCTCGAACTGCGCTGGGACGGCGTGAAGAGCCTCGCCGACGCCATGGCCATGCTCAAGGCCCAGGTCGCCAACACCCCCGCACCGCAGTGGGTGCGCGTGGTGGGCGGCTTCAGCGAGCACCAGTTCGCCGAGAAGCGCCTGCCGACGCTGGAAGAGCTGAACGCGGTGGCGCCCGACACGCCCGTCTTCATCCTGCACCTCTATGACCGCGCGCTGCTCAACGGCGCCGCGCTGCGCGCCGTCGGCTATACCAAGGACACGCCCGAACCACCGGGCGGCCAGATCCTGCGCGACAGCGCCGGCAACCCCACCGGGCTGCTGCTGGCCAAGCCCAACGCCAACATCCTCTACGCGACCTTGGCCAAAGGCCCGAAGCTGCCGCTCGACTACCAGCTGAACTCGACCCGCCACTTCATGCGCGAGCTGAACCGCCTGGGCGTGACCGGCGCGATCGACGCCGGCGGCGGCTTCCAGAACTACCCCGAGGACTACGAAGTCATCGAGCAGCTGGCCAAGGACGGGCAGCTGACCATCCGCCTGGCCTACAACCTGTTCACGCAAAAGCCCAAGCAGGAGAAGGACGACTTCCTGCGCTGGACCGCCAGCTCGCAGTACAAGCAGGGCGACGACTACTTCCGCCACAACGGCGCCGGCGAAATGCTGGTGTTCTCCGCGGCCGACTTCGAGGACTTCCGCCAGCCGCGGCCGGACATGCCGGCCAACATGGAAGACGACCTGGACGGCGTCGTGCGCATCCTGGCGCAGAACCGCTGGCCCTGGCGCATGCACGCCACCTACGACGAAACCATCAGCCGCGCGCTGGACGTGTTCGAGCGCGTGAACCAGGACATTCCGCTGGCCGGCCTGAACTGGTTCTTCGACCATGCCGAGACCATCTCCGAGCAGTCCATGGACCGCATCGCGGCCCTCGGTGGCGGCGTCGCGGTGCAGCACCGCATGGCCTACCAGGGCGAGTATTTCGTCGAACGCTACGGCCATGGCGCGGCCGAGGCCACGCCGCCGGTCGCCAAGATGCTGGAAAAGGGCATGAAGGTTTCGGCGGGCACCGACGCCACCCGCGTCGCCTCGTACAACCCCTGGGTCTCGCTGTCGTGGCTGATCACCGGCAAGACCGTGGGCGGCATGCAGCTCACGCCGCAGCGCAACTGCCTGGACCGCGAGACGGCCCTGCGCATGTGGACCGAAAACGTGACCTGGTTTTCCAACGAGGTCGGCAAGAAGGGCCGCATCGAGCAAGGCCAGCTGGCCGACCTGGTGGTGCCGGACCGCGACTTCTTCGCCTGCGCAGAAAGCGAGATCGCCGACACCAGTGCGCTCCTGACCGTCGTCGGCGGCAAGGTGGTCTGGGGTGCGGGCGACTTCGCCGTGCATGACGACAGCGCGCCACCGCTGCCCATG
>NZ_VIDT01000497.1 GCF_006519715.1 Ideonella azotifigens | reverse complement strand
GCTCGGCCGGCAGCGAAGAAGAAACCTGCATGGATCCCCCGCTCATGTGGACACCGGCGCGCGGTCATAGCCGGCCACACGCTCGACCAGGCAGATGTAGGCATAGGCCAGTGAGGAGACGGCACAGGCGATCAGCACCGTGGCCCACAGCCGCTGCACCTGCAGGCCGAACATCGCATTGAGCATCACCACGCCCAGGCCGGTCTCGGCGCCATTCCACTCGCCTATCAGTGCGCCCAGCACCGCCAGCGGCGCGCTGATCTTCATGCCGACGAACAGCATCGGCACCGAGCTGGGCAAGGCCAGCAGCCGAAAGCGCTGCCAGGGCGAGGCGGCCAGCACGGTGAACAGCTCCTGCTCGGCGGCCTTGTGCTCGTGCAGGCCCTGGACGATGGCCACCAGCATGGGGAACAGGCAGATCACCACGGTGATCAGCACCCGGGTGCCCAGCGTCAGGCCCAGCCAGACGCTGAGGATGGGCGCGATGGCGATCATGGGCACGCTGCTGAGCACCGCCCCGACCGTCAGCACTGCGCCCTCGCTGCGCGGCGCGGCATAGACCGCAAAGCCCACCGCCAAGGCCAGCAGGCCGGCCAGCACAAAGCCATAGCCTGCCGTCAGCAAGGTCACGCCCAGTTGCGAGAGCAGGCTGGCATGCTCGCGCCAGAGCAGTTGCAGCACGGTGGAGGGGCGTGGCAAGGTCATGGGTGCAGCACCCGCCGCCACCCATGCTTCGGCCGCCGCGAGCAGCGCGGCGAACACCATCAGCGGCAACAGCCAGCGCGCCTTAGACATCCAGGGCCTCATGGTCCAGTGCCTGCGGCAACTGGTCGAACAGCGCGCGGCGCACCTGGTCCACGATGGCGTTGAAGCGCGGGTCGTGCAGCGTGGCAAGCCGGCGCGGGCGCGGCAGGTCCACATCCAGCGTCTCGATGATGCGGCCCGGCCTGGCGGCGAAGACGAAGATGCGGTCGGCCATCAGCACGGCTTCCTCTATGGAGTGGGTGACCATCAGCGCGGTGGTGCGGGTCTCGGCGCGGATGCGCAGCAGCTCGAAGTTCATGCGGTAGCGCATCACCTCGTCGAGCGCGCCAAAGGGCTCGTCCAGCAGCAGGATCTTGGGCGAGGCCACCAGCGCCCGCGCGATGGCGCAGCGCTGCTGCATGCCGCCGGAGAGCTGCGAGGGCCGGGCATGTTCGTAGCCGGCCAGGCCCACCAGGCGCACCAGTTCCTCCGGAGAACGGGCCGGGTGGCGGCCGGCCTTGCCCAGCACCTCCAGCGGCAGGCGCACGTTCTCCAGCACGCTGCGCCAGGGCAGCAGCGTGGCCTCCTGGAAGACGAAACCGATCTGGTGCTCGCGCCGCGCCTGCTGCGGCGGCGCGCCGTCAATGGTGATCTGGCCGGCGCTGGGCGAGAAGACATCCGCCACCATGCGCAGCAGCGTGGACTTGCCGCAGCCCGAGGGGCCGATCAACGCGCCGAACTGCCCGGCTTCCAGCGCCAGGCTGACATCCGCCAGCGCCGGCACGGCCTGGCCGGCCAGCGGGAAGGACTTGGAGACATGTTGGAGCGAAAGACCGGACATGGGGCAAGGCGCTGGGAGGGGGCCTGCGCGCAGCGGTGCTGCAGGCAGGAAACAGCGGTCAGGCTACTGGAGCCACAGGCCGCGCGGGGTGCTGTTTGGGCGACGGGCGGATGCAGGAATGTCACCGCGGCGCATGGGCCGCGGTGACGATGTCCTGCGTGACCAGCCGCGTGATGTCGATCTGCGCATCGGCCGGCACGCTGCCGGCCTCGCGGCCCATGGCCACGGCCCGCTCGAACACGGCAGGGTCTATCCACAGCAGGCCATGGGTGGCGGCATCGCCGGTGACGATGTAGTCGCGCATCATCTCGGCCTGCGCCTGCTGCTCGACCAGGTTGGTGCCCGGCGGCGCGAAGTCGCGCACGATGCGCTCGGCGGCCTCGGCCGGATGGTCCACCACCCAGGCCCAGCCGCGGATCAGCGCGCGGGTGTAACGCACCAGCGCCTCGTGGTGGCGGGCCAGCGTGTCGCGCCGGGTGATCAGCACCTGCCCATACCCCGGCACGCCGAGATCCGACACATGCAGCCAGTGCGGCTCGAAGCCGATCTTTCGCAGCGCCGGCACCGCCGTGGTCGACCAGCTGTAGTACCCGTCTACCTGACCCGAGGCCAGCAGGGAGGGGTCGCTGCCCACCGGCACCAGGCGAATGCTGTCGGGGTCGATGCCGGCGCGGCGGATCAGCGGCAGCAGCTGCGCCCGCACGCTGCCGGGCACACCCAGGGTCTTGCCCACCATGTCGTGCACCGAGCGGATCGGTCGGTCGGCCGGGCTCATGATCGCGCCCGGGTCGCGCTGCATCACCGCCGCGAAGGCCACCAGCGGCTGGCCGCGCAGCGCGCCGTCAATCATGCCGGCCACATTGCTCTCGCTGACCAGCGCGCGGCCACTGGCCACCAGCGTGCGGTAGTCGGTGCCGGGGCCGCCGGCAATGAAGTTCACGTCCAGCCCTTCCTCGGCCAGGTAACCCAGTGCCTTGGCCATCAGGTAGCCGCCGAACTGGATGCCTTTGACCCAGCCCAGCTGGTGATCGAAGCTCATGAAACCTTTCGCGGAAGAGGCATGGGCGCCGCTGGCCAACACGCGGTAAGACAAGGCGCCCAGGCCCAACAGCGGTGCGGCGGCCAGCGCGGCCAATGCGCTGCGCCGGCCCAGGCGCAGCGGCGACGGGCCGTTCACGGGCAGAGAGGGAGTCAGCGGCATGGGCTTCATCTTGCCCGCAGAACGGCGCCAGGCTTGTAGCCGTTTGCGCAAGCGGCCGTGACGCAAAAGGCACCCCGCCGCCCGCCGCCTGCCGCTACCGTGACGCTCCACAGGCCTCATTGCCGCCCCTCCGTAGCCAAAGGACCCGCTTTCCATGAGCCGCAGCGCCGCAGGTGTCGAAGATCGCATCGTCGCCAAGACGGTGGACCTCGCCGAGATCCCCATCATTGATTTCTCCCCGTTCCGCCATGGCGGCGAGGCTGGCAAGCAGGCCGTTGCAGCCGAGATTGCCGACGCCTGCGCGCGCATCGGATTCTTCTACCTCAAAGGCCACGATGTGCCGCCTCAGGTGCTGGCCGAAACCTTCGCGCAGTCCAAGGCCTTCTTCCAGCGCCCGGTCGAAGAGCGGCGCCAATCGGCCGCCTCGCCGCAGTGGTACCGCGGCTGGATCCCCATGCCTAGGCGCGAAGGCGCGCTGGACCGCAACAGCCGGCTGTTCGAGCAGTACCGCATCCAGGCCGATTTCTCCGACCGCCCGGATCCCGACCCGGTGTTCGACCGGCCCAACCGCTGGCCCGAGGACATGCCGGCCTTCCGCGCCGCCTGCGAGGCGCACTACGCGGCCATGCTGGGCCTCTCGCGCGACCTGCTGCACGCTTTCGCCATTGGCCTGGGCCAGCCCGAGGACTGCTTCGACGCCTGGTTCGACCGCCCCATCTGCCAGCTCAGCCTGCTGTACTACATCCCCATCCCCGACGGCGCCGATGTCGAGGTCTCGAACACCGTCTCGCACACCGACGAAGGGCCGCTGACCATCCTCGCGCAGGACAGCGTGGGCGGGCTGGAGGTCAAGCGCCGGGACGGCACCTGGATCTCGGCGCCGCCGGTGCCCGGGGCCTACACCATCAACATCGGCGACATGATGATGTGGTGGTCCAACGGCCGCTTCCTCTCCAACTACCACCGGGTGCGCAACAAGGCCGGCGTGGAGCGCTTCTCCATCCCCTTCTTCCTGAACCCTGACCAGCACACCGTGGTGGCGCCGCTGCCCGCGCTGGTGGCGCAGGACGGCGGGCAGGCCAGGTTCGATCCGGTGCACGTGGGCACCCATCTGAAGCGCTTTTACGCGCGGCTGGAAAAGTCGCCCGGCGACTTCCTCTGACCCAAGGCCTGACGTGAACACAGCCAACCGCCCGGGCCAGGCCCGCATCGGCGCCGACATTGGCGGCACCTTCACCGACGTGGTGCTGGAAACGCCGACCCGCCGCCACTCCACCAAGCTGCTGACCACCTACGACGCGCCGGAACGGGCCCTGCTGGATGGCGTCACCCTGCTGCTGGCCGAGGCCGGCCTGGGCGCTTCCGACGTGGGCCTGGTGGTGCACGGCACGACGCTGGCCACCAACGCGCTGATCGAGCGGCGCGGGGCCCGCACCGCGCTGCTCACCACC
>NZ_VIDT01000496.1 GCF_006519715.1 Ideonella azotifigens | reverse complement strand
GTGCCGGCGGGGCACTTCTTCCGGCCTCTGGACAAGAGCCCGCGCCTTTGCCGAGCCGCTGCTGGCCGGCCGCGCGCTGGACACGGGCGAAGACGCGTTTGATCACGCCGAAGGCATGGCCGCGCTGCTGGCCGGCATTGGCGGCGCCCCGTCGCTTCAGGCTGCCGCCTACCTGGTCTATGCGGCCGACTATCTGCAGCGGCCCGAGGAAGTGGTCGAGAAGGCCTTCGGCGCCTCCTATGCAAGCCTGGTCACGCTGACGCGCAAGCTGGTGCAGGTGCAGCGCGCCGCGCGCGAAGCGCAGGTCATGGGCACGGCGCGCCAGGCCGAGCAGACCGAGCGCGTGCGCAAGATGCTGCTGGCCTTCTCGAAGGACTTGCGCGTGGTGCTGCTGCGCCTGGCCTCGCGGCTGCAGACGCTGCGCTGGTACGCCGCCAGCAAGCAGGGCTGCCCGCAGGCACTGGCGGCCGAGTCGGCCCAGGTCTTCGCGCCGCTGGCCAACCGCCTGGGCATCTGGCAGTTCAAGTGGGAGCTGGAAGACCTGGCCTTCCGCTTCCTGCAGCCCGAGGAATACAAGCGCATTGCCAGGCTGCTGGCCGAGAAGCGTGTGGAGCGCGAAGCCGGTGTGGAAGTGGTGCGCAAGCAGATGGGCGCGGACCTGCAGTCGCACGGCGTGCCGGCGGTGGTCTACGGCCGGCCCAAGCACATCTACAGCATCTGGAAAAAGATGCAGGGCAAGCAACTGCCGTTCGACCGCGTGATGGATGTGCGCGCGCTGCGTGTCGTCGTGGCCGACGTGCCGGCCTGCTACGCCGCGTTGAGCCGGGTGCAGGAACGCTACCGCGCGGTCGCCGCCGAATACGACGACTACATCGCCAAACCCAAGCCCAACGGCTACCGCTCGCTGCACACCGTGGTGCTGGGCGACGACGACCGGCCGATCGAAGTGCAGATCCGCACCCAGGCCATGCACGAGCACGCCGAATACGGCGTGGCCGCGCACTGGGCCTACAAGGAGGCTGGCGCCAAAGGCTATGCCGGCGTGGCGGCGGCAGGCGAATTCGAAGAGCGTGTGGCCGAGGCCCGCAAGGCCGTGCTGCGCCAGCTGCTGGCCTGGGAACGCGACTTTGCCGGCCATGCCGAGCAAAGCCCCGAAGGGCGCTTTGACGACCGCATCTACGTCTTCACGCCGCAGGCCACAGTGATTGAGCTGACGGCGGGCGCCACGCCGGTGGACTTCGCCTACGCGCTGCACACCGACCTGGGCCACCGCTGCCGCGGCGCGCGGGTCGACGGCGTGATGGTGCCGCTGTCCACGCCGCTGGCCAACGGCCAGACGGTGGACATCATCGCCGCCAAGGAAGGCGGCCCGTCGCTGGACTGGTTGAACAGCGAGCTCGGTTTCCTGCGCAGCCCGCGGGCCCGCGCCAAGGTGCGCGCCTGGTTCAACACACAGGCCCAGGCCGGCACCATTGCGCGCGGCCGTGAGCTGGTCGAAAAGCTGCTGCAGCGCGAAGGCCGCACTTCGCTGAAGCTCGCGGAGTTGGCCGATCAGCTTGGCTTCAAGGACGCGGACGCGCTGTTCGAGCTGGTCGGCAAGGATGAATACTCGCTGCGCAACATCGAGCAGTTGCTGCGCCCGCCGCCTCCGCCACCGCCGGACAACGAAATGCCGGTGCTGCGCCGGCCGAAGGCAGACGGGCAGGGCGCGCGCGGCGGCGTGCTGGTGGTTGGCGTCGAAAGCCTGCTGACCAACCTTGCGCGCTGCTGCCGCCCGGCGCCGCCGGACGCCATCGGCGGCTTCGTGACCCGCGGCAAGGGCGTGGCGATCCACCGGCTGGACTGCTCGAACTTCCGCTACATGGCCCAGCGCATGCCCGAGCGCGAGATCGCCGTTGCCTGGGGCGCGACGCCCAAGGACCGCGTGGCCGCCTACCCGGTCGACGTGTCCATTGACTCGGCCGAGCGCCCCGGGCTGCTGCGCGACATCACCGAAGTCTTCTCGAAAGAAAAGATGAACGTGACCGGCGTGCACAGCAGCAGCCTCAAGGAAGCCAGCGGCAGAAGCCTGCGCATGGTCTTCACCGTGGAGGTGAGCGACGCCGCGCGCCTTCAGCAGGTGCTGAGACACGTGGCTGCCGTCTCCGGCGTGCGCCAGGTCCGTCGAAAGTAGCTGGAAGTTTTTTCAGGGCAGCTTGCCAACTTCCCGAAAACCGGCATATACTGCGAGGCTCAGCAGGCGCGTAGCTCAGTTGGTTAGAGCACCACCTTGACATGGTGGGGGTCGTTGGTTCGAATCCAATCGCGCCTACCAAATTCGGTAGGGAAATCAAGCACTTGGCGGCAACGCCAAGTGCTTTTTTTCTTGGCGGTACGAAAAAGTACGAAAAAGCGGACGCGATTGCTGGCGCTGTCCGTGGCCGCCGCTGCCGGCTGATGCTCACCTGTGCAGGGTCTCCTGTGCCAGCGCAGGCGGGGCCTTTGCCCGCGCGGCAGGTTGCTCACGCAGATCCCGGGATGCCGGACGGTCGCGCTGGGCTGTGGATGCGCGCTGCGTCAGGCGCCAGGCCGGTGCCTACGGCTCGCCTGGGCGCACTTTCGCCTTCGGCCGCGTTGCATGTTCTGTCGCTTGCTTGTCCTTTCAGACAACGCGTGCTTTGATCGCACCATTATCTTAATGAATAATAATCATTCTCATTCAATATGACAAACAGGTGACCTTGGGCAATCTCGCCCGGTCAGGCGTGTGGAGGCGCCCACAGCATGTCTTGCTTGCCCAGCAGTTCCCTGGCCGAAGTCTTCATTGGCAGCCGCCTGCATTTGCGCATGCTGGCCCAGCGCATCGTCGGCACTCTCGACCTGGCCGAAGAGGTCGTGCAGGAGGCCTACCTGAAGGTCGTCGAGCGGGCCAGCATCGAGGTCGTGGGCAAGCCGCAGGCGTTCTGCAGCCAGGTGGTGCGCAACGTGGCGTTGGACCACTACCGCCGGCAAAAAGTCGAATCGACTTACCGCATCTACTCCGACGATGGCGAACTGCCGCCCGTGGCGGGCGGTTTCACGCCGGACCAGCTGGTGCAGGACAGGCGCATGCTGGCCGCGGTCGACCAGGCGCTGGACACGCTGCCTGCTCGCACCCGCCATGCGTTCGAGCTGTACCGCCTCAGTGGCATGACGCAGCGCGACATCGGCAAGAAGCTCGACTGCTCGGCCACGCTGGTCAACTTCATGATCAAGGATGCGATGCAGGTGCTGATGAGCTGCCCGGTGCTCAGGACCGGCATGGCAGACTGAACAGCGCCGTTTTGGCCGGGCGAGGTGCATGTGTCGCACAAACAGGTGCTGCGAAATGCGCTGCGTCTGAAACATCGCGTGTTGTGAGGTAAAACGCGCTGCATGGATCACGACATGCAGTCACCGCATGATGCCGTCTGGCAGGCCGCCTGGGCCTGGGTGCAGCGGCAGCATGAAATGCCCGATCTGCCGGCTGTCGAGCAGGTCGCGCTTGTGGCCTGGTTGAACGAGGCCCCCGGCCATCGGGCCGCCTACGAGCGGGCCAGCAAGGTCTGGCTGATGACCGGCTTGGTGCCACCCGTCAACGACATCGACTTGCCGGACAGCGAAGACCGCTGAACCCGCACCGCCGGTCTCACGTTGCCGGCCTAAACAAATCGCCGCCCGGCGCGTCTTGAAGAACGACGGCGCATGCGCAGGCCTCGCGGCCTTGCCCATGCGTCTTCGCTCCCTTCAACCGCGCGAGGACGCCGATGTCAACCAGCTGCTTTGACCGAGAGGACGAGACCTTCATCGTCCTGGTCAACCACGAAGAACAGTATTCGATCTGGCCTGAATGGAAGGCCGTGCCCGGTGGCTGGAAGGCCATCGAAGGCGTGAAGGGCGACAAGAAGACCGTGCTCGCGTTTGTCGAGCAGGCCTGGGTCGACATGCGGCCACTGTCGCTGCGGCAATGGATGGCAGAGCAGGCCGAGGCAGGCCAGGGCGAAGCCGCCCAGGCACCCGTCTCTCTGCAGTGAGCATGCCCGCCATGCCGGCTTCCGGCGTTGACCTGCTGTGCCTGCCTTGCGCAGGCGCCAGCGCCACCATGTACCTGCGCTGGCGCCGCCAGCTGCCGCCCTGGCTGCGCGTGCAGCCGGTGGAACTGCCCGGGCGCGGTTCTCGCCTGGACGAGTCCGCTGCCACCGATTTCGAAACGCTGGTGGCGCAGCTCTGCGCCGAGCAGCAGGC
>NZ_VIDT01000495.1 GCF_006519715.1 Ideonella azotifigens | reverse complement strand
AGTTCACATCGATTTCCACGTCCTGCCCGCAGCTCAGCAGGCCGCGCTGGTCGAAGACTCCGACGCGCTGGCCGCGCTGGGCGACACCCACGCGGCGCTGGAGCTCTACCACCGCGAGCAGGCGCTGCGGGCCGACATCAACAAGGGTAACCGCGAAGCCGCGCTGGCCCAGCAGCGCGAGCGCTACCGCAGCGAGGCCGAGAAGCGCGAGCTGGACCTGCTGGGCCGCGAAAACGCGCTGCGTGCCTCCCGGCTGCAAACCCAGGCGCTGCTGGAACGGGTCTGGCTGCTGGCCGCGGCACTGCTGCTGCTGGTGGCCGGCGTGGCGGTGCTGCTGCTCAAGCGGGCGCGCGACGCCAACCAGCAACTGCGCCGCAGCGAGGCCTTGCTGAAGGTGCAGAGCGAGCGCGATCCGCTGACCGGTCTGGCCAACCGGCGCCATTTCCGCGAGGTGCTGGCCACGCTGGAAAGCGATGGCGGCTTCCGTGGCGCCTTGCTGCTGCTGGACATCGATCACTTCAAGCGGGTCAACGACGATTTCGGCCACCAGGCCGGCGACACGGTGCTGATCGAGATTGCGCACCGGCTGGGCAGCTCGGTGCGGTTGAACGACCTGGTCTGCCGCTGGGGCGGCGAGGAATTCCTGGTCTATGCGCCCGGCCTGCGCGACGAGGGCCTGACCGCGCTGGCGCGGCGCATGCTGCACGCCGTGGGCGACCAGCCGGTGCGGCTGGAAGACGGCCGCGACCTGACCGTCACGACCTCGCTGGGCTACGCCTGCTTCCCGCTGCCGCAGCACGAGGTCAACCTGGACTGGGACCGGGCCGTGAACCTGGTCGACATGGCGCTCTACACCGCCAAGTCCATGGGCCGCGACCGCGCGGTCGGCCTGCAGGCCACGCTGGCCGAAGACGGCGACGCGCTGGTGGCGATGGAGCGCGACTTCGAGATGGCCCGGCTGTCAGGCGAGGTGCAGCTGCGTGTGGACCCGCGCATCACGGCGCCTGTGGCTGCTGCGGGTTCAGGGACCTGAGAGCTCGTCCTTGTCGCCGGAAGCGGTGTCAGAACCGAAGCTGTCGCGGAAGGTGAAGAACAGGGACACGTAAAACGCGGTGGTCAGCAGCAGCGACAGCGGCATCAGCAGCAGGCTGGCGAAGGCGCCGAGCAGCACCGTCAGCGGGCCGCCGAGCAGGGTCACGGCCAGGGTCAGTGCCAGGTAGCTGGCCAGGTAGACCAGGAAGGCGCCCTTGTTGCGCCACATCGCCAGCGTGCTGGAGAACAGCGACTGCGCGAGGCCTTGTTCGCCCCAGACCACCAGCCCGGGCGCATGCCAGAACGGCACGCTCAGCAGACTGATGATCAGCACCCGCGCCAGGACACCAGCGCTGACGCCGGGCGCCTGCGCCAGCTTCTCCAGCGTGTCCGCGTCGGCGCCGCTGGTCATGGCGACGACCAGCGCCTGCAGCCCGCCATGGTCGATCAGCCCGCACAGCGCCAGGCTGCCCAGCATGGCCAGTGCATAGGCCAGGCACAGCGTGATCAAGGTACGCCGCCGCGGTGCAGGCAGTTGCTGCCACGGTGCGATGAACACCATGGGCGAGGGCGGCTGGCCGCGCAGGCTGCCCACGGTGGCCATCATGAAAGCCAGGCTCACCAGCGGGATGGCGGCCACCACCATCACGATGCCGATCAGCGGCAAGGCCATGACCAGCGCGGCCACGAACATGAAGCACAGGAACAGCGTGAGGTAGCGCACCGGGAAGCGCAGGCACTCGACCAGGCCTTGCCGCATCCACACCGCGCCTTGCCGGGCCGGCACGGTCTTGAGGGTCAGTCGCATGGGTTCAGGCCGCCTTCATGCCGCCGGGTGCCACGGGCGCGCCATGGCGTCGCGCAGCACGCGTTCGAAGTGCAGCGGCGGTTTGGGCTTGAGCAGGCTGGCTTCGCGTGGCAGGTGCCAGTCGGCCAGGCGCGAGAGCCAGAAGCGCTGGGCTGCGGCGCGGCGCAGGCCGGGCAGCAGGCGCAGCTCGTTGCCGCTGGGCTGGCGCTCGGCGCTGTAGGCATGCAGCAGCGCTTCGGCGCGTGGCAGGTCCAGCTGGCCGCTGTCCAGGTCCACGCACCAGTCGTTCAGCACCACGGCCAGGTCGTAGACGAAGGTGTCGGTGCCGGCGAAGTAGAAGTCGAACACGCCGCTGAGCCGTTCGCGGCCGGGCAGGCCGGCGAACAGCGCGTTGTCGCGGAACAGGTCGGCATGCACCGCGCCGCAGGGCAGTTCCTGGTAGGCGGCGGAGGCGTGCAGGTGGGCCTGGAAGGCCATTTCCTCGTCCAGCAGGTGGCCAGCGTCGGCGTCCAGGTAAGGCCGCACGACGGGCGCGGTGGCCTCGCGCCAGGCCAGGCCGCGCAGGTTGGGCTGGGCCAGCGGGAAGTCGGCCACCGCCAGGTGCATGCGCGCCAGCGTGGCGCCGAGTTGCTCGCAGTGGTGCAGGTCCGGCGCGTCCAGGCTTTCGCCCTCCAGCCGGTTAACCAGTGCGGCAGGCTTGCCGGCCAGCGTGTGCACCAGTTCGCCCTGGGCATTGGCGCGCGGCTCGGGCACCGGTTGGCCGGCGCGCGCCAGGTGGCGCATCAGCTGCAGGTAGAACGGCAGCTGGTCATGGGCCAGGCGCTCGAACACCGTCAGCACCCACTCGCCTTCGGCCGTGGTGGCGAAGTAGTTGGTGTTCTCGATGCCGCTGGAAATCGGCTGCAGCGCCAGCACCGGGCCCAGGCCCAACTGGGCGAGCAAGGCATTGGCCTGTTCGACAGAAACTTCGGTGTAGACCGCCATGTGGCTGGGTGCCCCGGAAGGATTGGAAGATGGGGAGTGAGACGGCGGGCGACGGCCGTTCTGCGGGGGACTGGGCGGAGGCCGGGGCCGGCCGTTCAGAAATCGAAGGGCAGGCTCAGCCAGACGCGCTGGCCGGCCTTGGGGTCCTGTGACGGCGGGCGGCTGTTGTCGCGCGGCACGATGTCGTAGGCCGGGAAGCTGCCGTGCTTGGGTTGCACGGTGATGCGCTGGGTCTGGCCGCGCACCCGCAGTTCCTCGATGCGAACCTCGTCGTCCTCCGTTACGCCGTGCAGGATCTGCGGTTCAGGCACCTTGCTGGTGGGCGCGGCGGCCTCTACGGGCGGCAGCGGCTTGAGCGCGGCGGCGCCGGTCAGTGGTGCGGGGGCGGCGGCCGGAGCGGCAGCCTGGGCCAGACAGCTTCCGGCGGCAAGCAGGCCGAGACACAGGGCGCAGAGCTGCAGGCGCGGGCGGAATGAGGCGTTCATGTTCCTGATTTTACGGTCGCCAAGTGGCTGTCCGGCCATCCGGCTGGCGAATCGCCGCTGCGAGCACAATTGCAAGCCTTCACAGGCGCGCTGCGGCGCGTCTTGCGCCGCCTGAAAGCTTTCTGAATGAACGACAAGATCCTGTTGCTGGTCGACGGTTCCAGCTACCTGTACCGCGCCTACCATGCGCTGCCCGACCTGCGCGGCCCGGAAGGCGTGCCGACCGGGGCGCTGCACGGCATGGTGGCGATGATGAAGCGGCTGCGCGAGCAGGTCGGTGCCGAGCACGCCTGCTGCGTGTTCGACGCTTCCGGCCCGACCTTCCGCGACGAGTGGTACCCCGAATACAAGGCCCAGCGCGCGCCCATGCCCGACGACCTGCGCACCCAGATCGCACCCATCCACGAGGTGGTGCGGCTGCTGGGCTGGCCGGTGCTGGAGGTGCCGGGCGTGGAGGCGGACGACGTGATCGGCACGCTCTCCTGCGCCGGGCACGCCACCGGGCACAAGGTCGTGATCTCCACCGGCGACAAGGACATGGCGCAGCTGGTGCGGCCGGGCGTGACGCTGATCAACACGATGAGCAACGAGTCGCTGGACGAAGCCGGCGTGCTGGCCAAGTTCGGCGTGCCGCCGGACCGCATCGTCGACTACCTGACGCTGATGGGCGACGCGGTGGACAACGTGCCCGGCGTCGAGAAGGTCGGCCCCAAGACGGCTGCCAAGTGGATCGCCGAGCACGGTTCGCTGGACGGCGTGATCGCCGCGGCGGCCAGCATCAAGGGCGTGGCCGGCGAGAACCTGCGCAAGGCGCTGGACTGGCTGCCCACCGGCCGCAAGCTGGTGACCATCCGCACCGATTGCGACCTGGCCAAGCACCTGGTCGACTACCCGAAGCTGGACGCGCTGGCGCTGCGCCCGATCGACGACGCCGGCCTGCTGGCCTTCTACCAGCGCTAC
>NZ_VIDT01000494.1 GCF_006519715.1 Ideonella azotifigens | reverse complement strand
CCCGGCCAGCAGGCGCAGCACCGAGCTCTTGCCGCAACCCGAAGGGCCCAGCAGGCTGACAAATTCACCGGGCGCGATGCGCAGGTCCACGCCTTGCAGCGCCAACAGCCCGGTTTCGTAGCGGCGATCAACCGCTTTCAGTTCGATCAATGCAGGAGAGTTCACGGGCGGAACTGTACGCGAGGCGAGCGGCCACCCTGTTTCTGCGCGATGCGCAAGCGGCCCTCGCTCACCTCGAGTCCAGTTTTCCTATCGCCATCGCCGCGCAAGGATTGATCCAAACCTCCGGCCGCAACACCGACCGACGCATCACAGCCAGCACCCAGTTCATGCCGAACCCGAGCACGGACGCAACCGCCGCAGCAAGCGCGCCACGCGCCCAAGGCAGGCCGGCCGCCACACCTTGGACCGCGTCAACAAGCGGACGCATGGGCAGCAATCCGGGCATCAAGCGTGAAGACACGGAATGCGAGCACTTGTTCAGCCCGGCGTACAAATGCCGGATTTGTGACTTATCTCGCCGCCAAATGCAGACGTTCGGATCTCGCCAAGAATGGACACACGCTAGAATGGCATAAATATTGCAAAGAGTTGGCGCTGCCTGCCCGAATAAGGGGCACCACTGCCAGTAGAAACATCTCATGTTGAACATCGCGCAACTCCCTGACTTCACATTCATCGACTCCAAAGGACAATCTGAGACGCTACGCTTGTGCGAAGCAGGAAACGAAATTGCGCGTCGTCAACAGTTGATGATGGCAATGGCGGCACCTGGAGCCGTCGTTGGACTGTTGCATCAATCCGGCCCCGCATTGGTACTGGACTGGCTGGCGGCTTTGGCCGCAGGTTTTAAGCCATTGATGATGCAGTATCCCACCAAGAAGCAAAGCTTTCAGTATTGGTCGGAATCGGTCAGCAACACCATGGCTCTGGCAGAAGTGTCACTCCTGCTGGTGGATACGCATTGCGGTGGCCTACTGGAAAATTCGTCAGTTTCCACGCTGTGCATCCCCGACCCGGGAATCGATCATCAAACGGCAGCACCCATTGAGGTCATCGAGCAATTCTCCATTCTTCAGCTGTCATCGGGAACGACGGGCCATCGCAAAGCCATGGAGTTCACCTCCCAGAATTTGCACAAGCATGTCCACGACTACAACGAAGATTTAAGGCTCATGCCGGAGAGCGACGTGATCGTAAGCTGGCTGCCTCTCTATCACGACATGGGTTATGTGGCCTGCTTTGTCATGCCACTGCTGTTGAAAATACCTGTTGTGATGATGGACCCCATGATCTGGGTCGCCAACCCTGTCATGTTGTTCGATGCGATTGAGAACCACCATGGCACCATTTGCTACATGCCCAATTTTGGGTATGAAATCATGTCGAAGGCGACACCGCGCAACCTGCCTTCCATGAAGCGATGGGTCTCATGCTCTGAGCCGGTGTCTCCTGAGACCTGCCGGAAATTTGTCGCTCATTTGAATATTCCTGAAACCCTGATCTCCCCGTGCTACGCCATGGCAGAGAACATTTTTGCAGTGGCTTTGGGCAGAGGAATCTCAACGCTCAAGATTGGCGCAACCGAAGTGATCAGTTGCGGGCCGACCATCAGCGGCGTAAAAATCAAGCTAGTAGACGGCGAGGTGTATGTCAAGAGCCCCACCTCCCTCATCAACTATGTGGGGACAAGCGATATCCGAGATGAAGACGGCTACTATCCGACCGGAGACCTCGGCGTCATGCAGTCGGGGCAGGTGTACATCACCGGCCGAAAAGGAGACCTGCTGATACAGGCAGGCAAAAAGTTCATGCTGTCTGACATTGATCTGGCGGTCAACCGGCTTGATCCCTCGATCAAAGGCCGCTCCGCAGCAATTCAAATACCGGACCCACGCCTGGGAACTCAAAAGGCTTGCATTCTGGTGGAAGACAGCAGGTTTTTCCAGAAAAGCAATGGAAAAGAACTGGCTGAAGGCATCAAAGATATTCTGGGATTGGAGCAGGTGGAAGTACGGCACGTGCCACCTCGCTTCCTCACCAAGACTTCATCCGGAAAGTTCAACCGCAAGAAGTGCGCACAGCATTGGCTGCAAGTGGAACAGGCACGTGCGCAGGCATCTGCAGAGAATGGAGGCGACGCCACCGAAGAACTGCGCAAGACCTTTCCGTCAGTGGATTGGGATTTACCCTGCGTCGAGGTTTTGGACTCGCTCTCCATCACGGTGCTTAGACTGATCATTTCTGACGCCAATATCGCTTTCCATAGGGAATGGAGCCTGAACCGATACGTTCAGGCCTTGGGCAAAGAAGGCAAAACGCGAGATGACGACCATTCTCAGCAAGAATTTCGAATCGTCTCGCTGGCTGATTCGGGCGTCATCAAGAGCATCACCGAGGCTCATCTGGAAGAGCTTTCCCGCCGCCTGGGGCTGCGCGTGACCTTTGAGCATGTTTGCCTGCCGCCATCGCCCATCATCCTGTCGGATCTGATATTTCAAGAATATTTCATGCCGCGCGCGAACTCGGAGCATTTCTCTGTCATCAATCGGCACCTGAACAAACTAAGAAACGCTTCCGTGATCGTGGTAGACGACACGGCCGAGTTATTCTATCCACCGACCCAGGTCTATACTGTCCTCTCGCACAATTTCGAGCGAGATGCCAAGGCGGATTTGGTGACGACCAGATGGCAACGCTATCCTGAAAACCATCATCTTCTGCCGCTCACCATCGCCTCAGGGTGTGACATTCCATTCAACCACTACAACAACACCCAAAGCCTGCTGTCCGAGTATTTGAATACGCCCATCTTCAGGATTTGCCAGATCCCCGAGTTTTCGGAATTCACCGGCGATTGGGATTACAAGATTGAGACTGGAAAAGAAACCTTGCGGGGTGACTTGTCAGTCGATCCGGATGTTTTCGTCGACCACATTGAGTCTCTTCTAAAAAGGCAGGGGCAATCGGTTAGAAGATTTCCAATCAGTCAACGGAACCAGCTTGATGTGGTTGATTTGGCTCATTATTGCTCCCACTACGCCAGCAAGGAGTCGATTGACAAGCTGATATCCACATATTCTCGCTTCTGCATTGTGGGAAAAACAGCAAGCGCTCCTTACATTCGGAAAAAGATCGAGCTGGAGAATAAATCCTACATCTATGCACCCAGCTACGCTCCAGAAGTGATTGGACCGTTGAAGGATCAATTCGACTGCGCACTTTCCGTGGGAGCGATGGGCGGATTCAAGGTAGATGTGCCGATTGCGGGCATCATGAGAACTGGATCACGCTGGAACACCCTGAACTTGTCGGATCCCAATCTGGCCAATCTCAAATACTCCGAAACTGCCGGCGCCTCACCGCCGAGCGGTTCAGATTGGTTCTATGATTTCAAGCCTGAGCGCCGTGCAACGCTGTCCAAGGTCAAGGTTGCCCGCGAGAACAGGAACGACTACACGCGGGAATTGAAGGTGAAGCGTGAACTGGAAAAGAAAATGCGCGATGAAGCCAAGGCGGTGAATCAGCTCAAACGCGCGGCACGGCTGGCAAAGTAACTGCATACATTGCAAGTCTGATTGCATCTGCGAAAGCGGGTCTCGCGGAAGTGCCCAGCTTTCTTCAAAGCGACGGCGCCCCGCTTCTTGTCAGCACCCGTCCCGCAGCGCCGCAAACAGAATCTCTCAACACTTCTGCCAGCGGCAAACCCTGCCGGCATTGCCAGTACAAGGGCACGTCCAGACTGCGCCCAGGCAGCAGTTCCACCAGCTCGCTGCGAGCCAGCAAACCGGCCACCAGCGGCTCGGGGTTCATGCCCCAGCCCAATCCCGCAACACTCGCATCGACAAAGGCCTGCGTAGATGGCAACCAGTGCGTGGGCACCGGCGGCGAGGCGCCAAAAGCGAGCTGCATCCAGCTGTCCTGCAGCCGGTCGCGGCGGCTGAAGATCAGGCAAGGCGCGGCGGCCAGCGACTGCGGGTTCACGCCTTCTGCGAAGAATCGCGCCACGTAGGCCGGGCTGGCCGTCGCCCGGTAGCGCAAGCTGCCCAGCGGCACGCTGCGGCAGCCTGGCACCGGCGCTGCCAGTGCAGTGACGGCTGCCACCACCTCGCCCGAACGCAAGCGCTCGGCGGTGTGGTCCTGGTCTTCAAGGCTGATGTCGAACAGCACCGGCTGAGACGAAGCCAGCGCGGCTGCAGCGTCGACAAACCAGGTCGCCAGGCTGTCGGCGTTGACGGCCACCGGCAGCGTGACCCGCGCCGTTGGCGCAGCA
>NZ_VIDT01000493.1 GCF_006519715.1 Ideonella azotifigens | reverse complement strand
GCGCTGCCGCAGCTGCAACCCGCAGGCACCACGCCCACACCCGACGCGCTGCGCGAGCAGATGCTGGCGCTGGACCCGCGCTGGGGCGAGCTGCCGTACTGGCAGGCGATTGCCAAGAACGCCAGCCGCTGGACACCCGACTACCTGCTGACCTCGGTGGACCTGAAGCGCAAGGCCGAGGGCGGGCTGGAGCGCGTGGCGCCGGACCAGCGCGTGTTCTCGTCCATCCTGCTGCGCACCTTCCAGATCAGCGCGGTGGTGATGCTGTGCTGCCTGCTGCTGGGCTACCCGCTGGCCTACTGGCTCTCCACGCTGAATGCGCGCCAGGCCAATGTGCTGATGATCCTGGTGCTGGTGCCGTTCTGGACCAGCATCCTGGTGCGCGTGGCCGCATGGATCGTGCTGCTGCAGCGCGAGGGCCTGGTCAACAGTGCGCTGATGGGTGTTGGCGTGATTCAGGAACCTCTGGCGCTGTTGTTCAACCGCACCGGCGTGATCATCTCGATGACGCACATCCTGCTGCCCTTCATGATCCTGCCGCTGTACAGCGTGATGAAGTCGGTTTCGCCGACCTACCTGCGCGCGGCAGTCTCCCTGGGCAGCCCGCCGCTGGCCGCCTTCTTCCGTGTGTACGTGCCGCAGACGCTGCCAGGCGTGGGCGCGGGTGGGCTGCTGGTCTTCATCCTGGCCATTGGCTACTACGTGACGCCCGCGCTGCTGGGCGGCGCAGACGACCAGATGCTGAGCTACTACATCGCCCAGTACACCAACGTCGACATCAACTGGGGCATGGCCTGCGCGCTGGGCGCCATCCTGCTGACGGCCACGCTGGTGCTCTATGCGCTGTACCGCCGCGTGGTCAAGTCTGAACTGAGCCTGGGGTAACGGCATGAGTTTTTTCTCATTTCTTCGACCGCAATTCCCGGCCTACTTCACGCTGCTGGACAAGGCCGGCTGGTGGGCGCTGCGGCTGTTCAGCCTGGGCGTGCTGCTGTACCTGTTGCTGCCGATACTGGCGATCATGCCGCTGTCGTTCTCGGCGTCTTCGTTCCTGGCCTACCCGATGCCGGGCTGGTCGCTGCAGTGGTATCACAACCTCTTCACGTCCGATGAATGGGCGCGGGCGGCGAAAAATTCCTTCATCGTCGCGCCGGCCGCCACCGTCATCGCCACCACGCTGGGCACGCTCACCGCCGTGGGCCTGGCGCGCGCGAACTTCCCCGGCAAGGGCCTGCTGATGAGCGTGCTGATCGCGCCGATGGTCGTGCCCATCGTCGTCGTTGGCGTGGCCTGCTACTTGTTCTTCGCGCGCATCGGCCTGTCGGACACCTACGCCGGGCTGATCATCGTGCACGCGGCACTCGGCGCGCCGTTTGTCGTCACCACCGTGCTGGCCACGCTGCAGAACTTCAACCACAACCTGGTGCGCGCCTCGCTGAGCCTGGGCGCCGGGCCGCTGCAAACCTTCTTCCGCGTGACGCTGCCGGTCATCGCACCGGGCGTGATCTCGGGCGCGCTGTTCGCGTTTGCCACCTCGTTTGACGAGGTCGTCGTCACGCTGTTCATCGCCGGGCCTGACCAGGTGACGCTGCCGCGGCAGATGTTCACCGGCATCCGCGAGAACATCAACCCGACGATTGCCGCCGTGGCCACGCTGCTGATCCTGTTCACCACCGCGCTGATGGGCGCCTTGGAGTGGATGCGTGGCCGTCGAGCCTGAAAGCAAGACCATGAGCCGTGAACTGAACATGCCGCTGGGCGGCAACGAGATGCCGCGCTTCGGCGGGCCGGCCAGCATGATGCGGCTGCCGGTCGCCAGTTCGCCCGTCGGGCTGGACGCCGCCTTCATTGGCGTGCCGCTGGACATCGGCACCTCCAACCGTGCCGGTGCGCGCTTCGGCCCGCGGCAGATCCGCGCCGAGTCGTCGCTGATCCGGCCCTACAACATGGCCACCGGCGCCGCTCCGTTCGATGCGCTGCAGGTGGCGGATCTGGGCGACGTGCCGATCAACACCTACTCGCTGGAAAAGTCTGTCCCGATCATCACCGAGTTCTACCGGCCGGTGCTGGCGGCCGGCTGCATACCGCTGACCCTGGGCGGCGACCACACGATTGCGCTGCCCATCCTGCGCGCCGTGGCGGAGAAACACGGCCCGGTGGCGCTGATCCAAGTGGACGCGCACGCCGACGTCAACGACGACATGTTCGGCGAGCGCATTGCGCACGGCACACCCTTCCGCCGCGCGGTCGACGAAGGTCTGCTGCAGAACCACAAGGTCTGGCAGATCGGCCTGCGCGGCTCGGGCTACGCGGCAGACGACTTCGACTGGCCACGCCGGCAAGGCTTCACCATCGTGCCGGCGCACGAGGTATGGTGGCAGTCGCTCACGCCGCTGATGGCGCGCATTGGCGAAGCGATTGGCGACGCGCCCTGCTACCTCAGCTTCGACATCGACGGCATCGACCCGGCCTACGCCGGCGGCACCGGCACGCCGGAGATCGGCGGGCTCAACGTGCCGCAGGCACTGGAGATCATCCGCGGCTGCTTCGGCCTGAACCTGGTGGGCTGCGACCTGGTGGAGGTTTCACCGCCTTATGACACCAGCGGCAACACCTCGCTGCTGGGTGCCAACCTGCTCTACGAGATGCTGTGCGTGCTGCCGGGCGTGCCACGGCGGTGAGCCGCGCCGCCAGCCTCAAGCAACACGCAGACACGAAAGCACTGGCACGCGCGCTGTAGAGTCCGCGTCCTACCCTGCCGGCAGCGCGCCGGCCGATTCCGGAGATTTCCATGGACATGAGCCCCACGAGCAATTCCCCGCTGAACACCTTGCGCGACCCCAGCCTGCTGAAGAGCGACGCGCTGATCAATGGCGAATGGGCGCCCGCGCCTGGCCGTTTTGCGGTCAACGATCCGGCCACCGGCGCCTTGCTCGCCGAGGTGGCCAACCATGGCGCCGAATCGGCGCACCACGCCATCGTCGCGGCCAACCGCGCATGGCCGGCCTGGAAGGGCAAGACGGCCAAGGAACGTGCGGCCATCATGATGAAGTGGTTCCAGCTGCTGCACGCGAATGCAGACGACCTGGCCCGCATCATGACCGCCGAGCAAGGCAAGCCGCTGGCCGAAGCCAAGGGCGAGGTCACCTACGGCGCCAGCTTCATCGAGTGGTTTGCCGAGGAGTCCAAGCGGGTCTACGGCGAAACCGTGCAGACCACCGACGGCAACAAGCGCTACCTGGTCATCAAGCAGCCGGTGGGCGTGTGCGCGGCCATCACGCCGTGGAACTTCCCGATCGCGATGATCACCCGCAAGGTCGCGCCGGCGCTGGCTGCCGGCTGCACCGTGGTCATCAAGCCGGCCGAGGCCACGCCGCTGTCGGCCCTGGCAGTGGCCGAGCTGGCGCAGCGTGCCGGCATGCCGGCGGGCGTGCTGAACGTGCTGACGGCGGATGCAGAGCAGTCCATCGAAGTGGGCAAGGTGCTGTGCAGCAGCGACGTGGTGCGCCATCTGTCCTTCACCGGCTCGACCGAGGTCGGCCGCATCCTGGCCGCGCAGTGCGCGCCGACGGTCAAGGCGCTGTCGCTGGAACTCGGCGGCAACGCACCGTTCATCGTCTTCGACGACGCGGACCTGGACAGCGCGGTCGAAGGCGCGATGGCCAGCAAGTACCGCAACGCCGGCCAGACCTGCGTCTGCGCGAACCGCTTCTACGCGCAGGACGGCATCTACGACCGCTTCGTCGAAAAGCTGGCCGAGAAGGCCGCGGCAATGAAGGTGGGCAACGGCTTCGAGGCAGGCGTGGTTTTGGGCCCGCTGATCGACGACGCGGCGATTGCCAAGGTACAGGAACACGTGGCGGATGCCGTCGCCAAGGGCGCGCGCCTGGTGACCGGCGGCGAGCTGATCGAAGGCCGCTTCTACCAGCCCACGGTCCTGGCAGACGCCACCGCCGAGATGCGCTGCTCGCGCGAGGAGACCTTCGGTCCGGTGGCGCCGGTGTTCCGCTTCCAGACCGAGGCCGAAGCCATCGAGCTGGCGAACGCGACCGAGTTCGGCCTGGCCAGCTACTTCTACAGCCGCGACGTGGGCCGCATCTTCCGCGTGGGCGAGGCGCTGGAGTACGGCATGGTGGGCATCAACACCGGGCTGATCTCGACCGCCGAAGTGCCGTTTGGCGGCGTCAAGCAATCGGGCCTGGGCCGCGAAGGTGGCCGCCAGGGCATCGAGGACTATGTCGAGACCAAGTACCTGTGCCTGGGCGACATCCTGAAGTGAG
>NZ_VIDT01000492.1 GCF_006519715.1 Ideonella azotifigens | reverse complement strand
ACCCCCGCCGTCAGACTGGCCCGGCCTGCCACTGGCCGGCACGCTGAAACTGGGCGGCGAGCACAAGGGCTTCGAGGCCTATGCGCCTTACCAAGGCTACAAGCGCCGCGGTTGGAAAGGCCTGAGCTGGGAGGGCGAACTGCACTGGCTGTTCGAGGGTGGCCACCAACTGGACCTGGGCCTGTCGCGCGGCGCCAGTGACGCACCGGGGGATGCGGTGGATTACCAGGTCGCCAAGCGTGCGCAATTCGGCGGTTCGCTGCGCCTGTCCGAGCGCCAGCGCATGTCGCTGTCGTTCAGCCGGACCGATGCGCGCTACCGCGGCACCGAGTTCCCGCTCGGCTTTGTGCTGAACCGCGACGACCGGCTCGATTCCGCCGACCTCGGCTGGCGCTACGACCTGGCGCGCAACTGGCAGCTGGGCGTCAACCTCGGCTGGGCCCGCCGCCAGTCCACGCTGCCGTTTGCCGCCTTCACGCGGCGCATGAACTCGCTGACGCTGACGGCGAACCTGTAGCGCCGCTTTCCGTCAGACCGCGCCGCGCGACGCCAGGTCTGCGTCGCTCGTGTCGTCCGCGTCCAACTGCGCCAGCGCCTGCCAGTGCTCGCGGGCCAACTGCAGCAACAACACGGCGGCCAGCACCGGCACGGCGTAGAAGAAGGGCGCGCTCGACGACTGCAGCGTCGCCTCGGTCTGGCCCAGCCAGCCGGCCAGCGTGTCCAGGTGGTTGCGTGCCACCATCAGCAGCAGCAAGGGCGCAAACCATTTGCCCCAGCGCGCCAGCACCGGATGCGACTCGCGCAGCACCATGCCGCCGGCCAACAGGAACAGCGCCGAGCCAATGAAGATCAGCGAGTAGAAGATCTGCGCGATTGGGAGTGCCGCGCCCAGCAGCGCCTGGTTGGCGAACAGCGGCACCCACAGCAGGTTCACCGCCGCCAGGCCCAGCGCCAGCTTGCGAGCGCGGCCGGAGGCATGGTGGTCGGAGAAGCCTGCCGGGTCGCTGGCGCGGCGCTGCGTGAAGGGCAGCAGCGAGATGAAGAGCAGGCCGAAGAAGGCGTCGATCAGCATGGTCTTGGGATAGCCCACGCTTTCGATGGCAATGCCCTGCCAGGTCGCGCTGTACGAGATGGTCAGGTTGAACATCGCCATGTAGGCGGTGAACTGGGTGCCGGCCACGCGCGGGTTGGTCACGTCCATGTAGAGCGCGGTGGCGGCGCTGTACATCAGGCCCTGGAACACGCCGTAGGACAAGACGGCGGCCCAGTAGGCGTTGATCAGGAACGGCGTGACCGTGGGCCGGCTCGCCGAGCCTTCCGCCATCGGCATGATCCAGCCATGCTGCTGCAGGATGGCCATCATCACCAGCACCGGCAGGCTCATCAGCGCGATGTAGATGCCCAGCGAGCGGCGGCGACCCCAGCGGTCGGAGATGTAGCCGCCCAGCAGGTTGCCGCCCGCGCCGCAGATGGTGGAGAGCATGTTCAGCCAGGCGATCTGGTCGTCGTTCATGCCCAGCTCGACAGCCAGGTTGCTCTGCAGCGCCAGGCCCAGGCACATCGCGCCTGGCGGCAGCAGCGACATCGCCAGCCCGGCGAATGCCCCGCGCGTGCCGAGGAAGGAGCGGAAGGCAGTGACAGAGAAGTCGCGCATCTCGGCGAACGCCGCGGCCATGGCCGAGCCTGCGGCCTTGATGCGGGCCGGGCTGGCGGCTTCCTTCAGCGGCAGCACGACCAGCGCGGTGACGGCCAGGATGCAGGCCGAGACGAAGAAGAAGGTGGACTGGAAGCCGAAGTAGCCGGCCAGGAACAGCGAGCCGCTGCCGCCGATCATCTGGCCCACGTTGGCGCCGGCGAACATCATGCCGTTGGCCGTGCCGCGCTCGTTTTCCTTCAGCGTGTTGACGGCAAGCGCGTCAATGGCCACGTCCTGCATCGCCGCGAAGGTGTTGTGCACCAGCAGGATGATGGTGAACAGCGCCAGCTGGTCCGGCAGCTTCAGCGCCAGCAGCGACAGCAGCGTGCCCACCATGATCAGCTGCGTGCCCAGGATCCAGCCGCGCCGCCGTCCCAGGCGCTCGGACGCGAACACGTCGATGATGGGACCGAAGGCCCACTTGAAGGCCCAGGGCAGGTAGAACGAGCCAACGAAGGCGCCGATCTCGGCCGGCCCCACGCCTTGCCGCCGCAACTGCGTGGCCACCGCGGTGGCCGCAAAACCGAGCGGAATGCCCTCGGTCATGTAGAGGAAGAAAAACGCGGCCAGGCGGCCGCGGGAGGTGGCGAAGAGATTGGGCAGGCGCATGGGGAGCCGGGGTGAGCAACGGGCGACGCGACTCTACCCGCAATCGCCGTGCCGGCAGGCCAGGGTCGGCCCGTGGTGGACAGGCCGCGGACAGCCCAATCCAGCGGCGATCAGCGCTCGGTGAACTCGCGCATGAACCACTCCTTGAGCATCTGCTTCTCATAGCGCAGCGGGTCGGTGGCGCCGGCCAGGCGGGCGTTGGACAGGTAGTCGGTGTCGATCAGCCGCACCTCGCCGCTGCGCAGGCCCACGCCGTTGGCGTCGCTCAGCTGGTAGCGCAGCTCGATGCGCGGCCAGGTGTGCGAACGCAGCACGCGGATCATTTCCTGCCGCGGGCCGACCGGCTCCAACTGACCGGCCAGATCCACGTCGATCACGTTGATGACCAGCCGGCGGTCGCCCAGCAGCTTGTCGCCCAATGTGCGCAGGTAGTCGCCCAGCGGCTTCTCGACATCGGCATTGAAGCCATTGGCATCGCGCACGTCGCTCATCGCGCGCGGGTCCGGGAAATAGGCCTCGACCACGCCGGCCTGGGCCAGTGTGAACCAGGCACCGCAGGCCAGGCCGAGCAGGGCGGCGCGAACGGGCCGGGCGGGGGAGCGGGAGTGCGCAGGCGACATGGCGAATCCTTTGTACAGCGGCAAGGTCTGGGAGCAAGGCGCGGGCCGGCTGTTGGGGGCATGGCGCGGCCAGTGTTGGCAACGCGCGAGCATCATGCGGGGTTGTCTTCGTCCGGCACTTCATCGACCCATGCGCCCATCAGGGTGTAGGTGATGGCCAGCACCACCGGGCCGAGGAAGATGCCGATCAGGCCGAAGGCGATCAGGCCGCCGACCACGCCGGTGAAGATCAGCAGCAGCGGCAGGTCTGCGCCCTTGCGGATCAGCCAGGGCCGCAGCACGTTGTCCAGCGTGCCGACCAGCAGCGACCAGACGAACAGCGCAATGGCCCAGCCGGTGTGGCCCTTCCAGAACAGCCAGCCGCAGGCCAGCAGCAGCACCGGGAACGGGCCGATCTGGGCAATGGTCAGCACGAACATGATGGTCGTCAGCAGCGACACGCCTGGCACGCCGGCCACCAGCAGCCCCAGCCCGCCCAGCAGCGCCTGCGCCACCGCGGTGATGACAACGCCCAGTGCCACGCCGCGCACCGACATCGCGGCCAGTTGCACCATTTCCACGCCGCGCGGCCCGGCCAGCCGGCGCGCGAAGCGGCGGCACAGGTCGGCTGCCGATTCGGCATGTGCGTACAGCACGCCGCAGATCAGCATGGTCATCAGGAACTGCAGGCCGATCATGCCCAGTGCACCGGCCTCGGACAGGATGTTGCGCGCCATGCTGCCGGCATACGGGCTGAGCTTGGCCAGCAGCGCACTGGCGCCGGCCTCGGCGGATTCGCGCCACAGCTGGGCCAGCCGGGCGCCCACCACCGGCAGCTCGGCCACCCAGTCCGGCGGCGCGGCCAGCTTGTCCAGCGGCAGTGAGCGCACCCACTCGACCGCCTCGTCCGCGTGGTCCACCAGCGTGACCAGCGCCGCGGTGATGGGCACGAAAAACAACAGCAGCAGGGCGACCAGCATCAGCGCGACCGCGAGGGTGCGCCGGCCCTTGAGCCGCGCTTCAAGCCGCACCATCAGCGGCCAGGTCGAGACGACGATCATCGTGGCCCAGATCAGCGGCGCGATGAAGGGCCGCAGCACCCAGACCCCGGTGGCGATCAAGGCCAGCAGCGCCAGGATGGACAGCAGTTGGCGCGGCAGATCCGAAGAGCGGTGAGCAGGCATGGCGGCGGCAGTCGTTGCAGACGCCGCAGTATCGGCCAAGCGCAAGCCCCCGCATCTGCCGGCGGCAACGGAAGGCCGCCATGAAGGCGGCCTCGGGTTCAGGCTGCGCGACAGCGCGCGGTCAGAAGCTCTCCCAATCGTCGCCGGGGCCCGAAGGTGCGGCCGGCGGCGGTGCGGCAGGGCGCGGCGCGGCGGGT
>NZ_VIDT01000491.1 GCF_006519715.1 Ideonella azotifigens | reverse complement strand
CGCCTGCACGCGCTGCAGCAGCGCCCGCCCGCCGGTCTGGTACCGGCCGAGCTGGTGCGGCTACCAGCCTCGGTGCCGCATGCCATCGTGGTGGACGCCTCGCGCTCACGCCTGTACCTGTTCCGCCATGACGTGCAAGGGCTGCAACTGGTACAGGACTTTTATGTCTCGGTCGGCAAGCAGGGCGTGGATAAGCAAGCCGAGGGCGACCAGAAAACGCCGCTGGGGGTGTACTACACGCTGAACGCCGTGGCGCCCGCGCAGTTGGACATCCGCTTCGGTGCCGGTGCGCTGCCGCTGAACTACCCGAACGCGCTGGACCGCAACGACGGCCGCACCGGCAGCGGCATCCTGCTGCATGGCGTGCCGATCGGCACCTACTCCCGCCCACCGCTGGACAGCGACGGCTGCGTGGCGATGGCCAACGACGACCTGCTGCGCCTGATGGCCACGCTGCCCGAACGCGACACGCCCGTGGTCATCACCCGCGAGATCCACTGGGTGGCGCCTGCCCAGGCCGGCGCTTTGCCAGCCAGCTTCGAGCAGGCCTGGAGCGCCTGGCAGCGCGCGCGGCTGCAAGGCACGCCCGCGCTGCTGGACCCGCTGTACGCACCCAATGCCACACTGGCCGTCACCGGCGAACAGGCCGAGCGCTTTCGCAGCCGGCTGCAGGTGCCACCGGCCGCGGTCGACGAAGTGAGCGTGCTGACCTGGCACGACCACACGCCCATGCTGGTCGTGACCTTCCGCGAACGCGCGGGCGCCACAGTCAAGCGCGACCGCGTGGTGCGCCAGTACTGGGGCCAGCAAGGCGCGGACTGGCGCATCGTCGCCGAAGGCCCGGTGCGCTGAGCGTCTGGTCGCGCAAGCGCGGCCGGACCACAATCTCCGGCATCACTGCCGGAGCCGCTCATGTTCCCTGCTTCACGCCAGTGGCCGGCCGCGCTGGCCAGCGCCACCTTGCTGGTGGTCACCAGTCCAACCCTGCACGGCCAGGTCACCGCTGACCCGTTCACCCCGGTGGCCTGGCTGGCCGGCTGCTGGCAGCTCGACGGCGGCGAAGCCGGCACGGTGGAGCAATGGATGGCGCCGGCCGGCGGCGCAATGCTGGGCATGAGCCGTACGCTGCAGCGCGGCCAGCTGCGCGAGTTCGAGTTCATGCAGTTCCAGCTGGACGCGAGCGGCAAGCTCAGCTTCGTGGCGCAGCCGCAAGGCCGGCCGCCGACCGCCTTTGCGCTGGCCGCCGCCGGTGAGCGCCAGGCGCGCTTCAGCAACCCGCAGCACGACTTCCCGCAGACGGTGATCTACCAGGCGGTGGGCAACGACCGGCTGCTGGCGCGCATCGAAGGCCCACGGAACGGCGAGTTGCGTGGCATCGACTTTCCGATGAAGCGCATCGCCTGCGACGGGCCGCGCTGAGCTGGAAATGAAAAGGAGCCGGCCCTTGCGGGTGCGGCTCCTCGGGGTTTTGCGGAGAAGCGCCGAATCAGCGCTTCTGCGGCGGCAGGTCCGTGCAGGAGCCATGTGCCACTTCCGCCGCCATGCCTAGGCTTTCTCCCAGCGTCGGGTGCGGGTGGATGGTCTTGCCGATGTCCACTGCGTCCGCGCCCATCTCGATGGCCAGCGCGATCTCGCCGATCATGTCGCCGGCATGCGTGCCGACGATGCCGCCGCCCAGGATGCGGCCATGGCCGTGGGCCTCGGGCGAATCGTCGAACAGCAGCTTGGTGAAGCCTTCGTCGCGGCCGTTGGCAATGGCGCGGCCCGAGGCCGTCCACGGGAACAGGCCCTTCTTGACCTTGATGCCTTGCGCCTTGGCCTGGTCCTCTGTGAGGCCGACCCACGCGACTTCCGGGTCGGTGTAGGCCACGCTGGGGATCACGCGAGCGTCGAACTGGCTCTTGGCCAGTGCATCGTCGCCCTTGATCTCACCGGCGATGACTTCCGCGGCGACGTGGCCTTCATGGACCGCCTTGTGCGCCAGCATCGGCTGGCCCACCAGGTCGCCAATGGCGAAGATGTGGCGCACGTTGGTGCGCATCTGCACATCGACCGGGATGAAGCCACGGTCGCCAACGGCCACACCGGCGTCTTCAGCGCCGATCTTCTTGCCGTTGGGCGTGCGGCCCACGGCCTGCAGCACCAGGTCGTAGGTCTGCTCGCTCTTGGTCCCGTCAGCCGCCTCGAACTGCACCTTGATGCCTTCGGGCGTGGCTGTCGCACCCACGGTCTTGGTCTTCAACATGATGTTGTCGAAGCGTGGCGCATTGAGCTTCTGCCAGACCTTCACCAGGTCGCGGTCGGCGCCCTGCATCAGGCCATCCAGCATTTCGACCACGTCCAGGCGCGCACCCAGCGTGGAGTACACCGTGCCCATTTCCAACCCGATGATGCCGCCACCGACGATCAACATCTTCTTCGGCACCGCCTTCAGGTTCAGCGCGCCGGTGGAGTCGACGATGCGCTCGTCCTGCGGGAAGAACGGCAGGCGCACCGCCTGCGAGCCGGCGGCGATGATGGCGTTGTTGAAGCGAACGACCTTCTTCGCGCCGGTCTTGGCCTGGCCCTCCGCACCTTCGGTCTCTTCGACCTGCAGGTGGTACGGATCGATGAACTGGCCGACGCCGCGCACGGTCGTGACCTTGCGCATCTTGGCCATGGCCGTGAGGCCGCCTGTCAGCTTGCCGACGACCTTGTCCTTGTGGCCGCGCAGCTTGTCGATGTCCAGCTCGGGCGCGCCGAACTCGACGCCGAGGGCTGCCATGTGGCTGACTTCGTCCATCACCGCGGCCACGTGCAGCAGCGCCTTGGACGGGATGCAGCCGACGTTCAGGCAGACGCCGCCCAGCGTGGCGTAACGCTCGACGATGACGACCTTCAGGCCGAGGTCAGCAGCGCGGAAGGCGGCGGAGTAGCCGCCAGGGCCGGCGCCGAGCACGACGAGGTCGCATTCGAGGTCGACCGCGCCGCTGTACGAGCCCGCAGGTGCGGGTGCGCTCACAGCGGTGGGCGCCGGAGCCGGAGCCGGTGCGGGTGCGGAAGCCGCGGCTGCAGGTGCAGGTGCCGCAGCGCCTGCTTCGGCCGCTTCCAGCATCAGGATCGCCGAGCCCTGGTTGACCACATCGCCCACCTTCAGCTTCAGTTCCTTGACCACGCCGGCGTGCGACGACGGGATTTCCATCGAGGCCTTGTCGCTCTCCACCGTGATCAGGCTCTGGTCGGCTTTCACCGTGTCGCCGGGCTTGACCAGCAACTCGATGACGCCCACGTCCTTGAAGTCGCCAATGTCCGGGACTTTCACTTCGATCAGTGCCATGTCGTGCTCCTGATCAAAGTGCGATGCGGCGGAAGTCCGCCAGCAACGAAGCGAAATACACATTGAATCGAGCGGCTGCGGCGCCGTCGATCACGCGGTGGTCCCAGCTCAGCGACAGCGGCAGGATCAGGCGCGGCTGGAAGGCCTTGCCGTCCCATACCGGCTCGATGCTGCTCTTGCAGACGCCCATGATGGCGACTTCAGGCGCGTTGATGATGGGCGTGAAGTACTTGCCGCCAATGCCACCCAGGCTGGAGATGCTGAAGCAGCCGCCGCTCATGTCGGCCGGACCCAGCTTGCCGTCGCGTGCCTTCTTGGCCAGGTCGCTCATTTCCTGGCTGATCTGGAAGATGCCCTTCTTGTCGGCATCCTTGATCACCGGCACCACAAGGCCATTGGGCGTGTCCGCCGCAAAGCCGATGTGGAAGTACTGCTTCATCACCAGCTTCTGCGCGTCGCCCTCGCCTTCCAGGCTGGCGTTGAACTCGGGGAACTTCTTCAGCGCGGCCACGGTGGCCTTGATCATGAAAGCCAGCATCGTGACCTTGATGCCGCTCTTCTCGTTTTCCTTGTTGAGCTGCACGCGGAAGGCTTCCAGATCGGTGATGTCCGCGTCGTCGTGGTTGGTGACGTGCGGGATCACGACCCAGTTGCGGTGCAGGTTGGCGCCGGAGATCTTCTTGATCCGGCTCATGTCCTTGCGCTCGATCGGGCCGAACTTCTCGAAGTCCACCTTGGGCCATGGCAACAGGCCCGGGAAGGCGCCGCCGCCCGTCGCCGCTGCAGGTGCCTTGGCCTTTTGCGCGACCGTCTGCACCGCGCCGGCCATCACGTTCTTGACGAAGCCTTCGAGGTCGCCCTGGGTGATGCGACCCTTGGGGCCGGAGCCCTTGACCTCGGCCAGCGGCACGCCCAGTTCACGGGCGAACTTGCGGATGCTGGGCGAGGCGTGCGGCAATTGGCCATTGGGCGTGC
>NZ_VIDT01000490.1 GCF_006519715.1 Ideonella azotifigens | reverse complement strand
TGGCTGGCGCTGGCACAGGACCTGGCCAACGACCCTGCCGCGCAGGACCAGGCGATGCTGCGCGCAGCCCAGGCCAGCCGGCACGACGGCGACCTGAGCTGGGTCTCGCAGCAGGTGATGCAGGCCTTGCCGCCGACGGTGCAGGGCCAGGTGCGGTTGCAGGTTGAAGTGGCGGCGATGGGGGTGAGCACCACGCATGTCTACGGTGGCTACCAGGCGCTGGGCCGCTGGTGCTCGGCCGAGGTCATGGCCGACCCTGCGCGGCGCGACACCTGCGGCCACTTCGGCGAACTGCTGTCCCAGCATGGCCGCTCGATGCTGGACCTGGGCATGGGCATGCGCCTGGGCGAACGGACAGGGCAGTCGCCCGAGCGGCTGCAGGCGCTGGCCGCGCGCCGCCAGACCTACACCGATGCGCTCTCGCGCATCGCCACCCAGGAGTGGCCCACGGTTTCTGGACAGAACACCGCCTCGCAGGACCGCCAATGCGCCGCTGCGCTGCGCATGAGCGCCTACCTCAGCGAGGTCGCGCGAGACGGCGAACTGGCCACGATCTCGCGTTTCCTGAAGCAGGAAGCGCGCAGGTAGATTCGCCGCTGTCCGAGAGATTGAGGTTTCCCAATCGTTGGCGCTGTGGACCGTTCGGGCTGAGCCTGTCGAAGCCAGCGCGTCACGGCGACGCGGGCACTTCGACAGGCTCAGTGCGAACGGATCAAGATCAACCCGTGTTTCGGAGGCCTGCTGCAACCCCGTTGATCGAGATGTGGATGCCGCGCTGCAGCCGCTCGTTGGCCGGATCGCCTTCGCGGCGCTTGCGGTAGCGGCGCATCAGTTCCACCTGCAAATGGTTCAGCGGGTCCAGGTAGGGGAAGCGGTGTTCGATCGAGCGGGCCAGGCTGGGGTTGGACTGCAGCGGCTGCCCGTCACCGGTGATGGTGGCCAGCGCTTGGCAGGTCAGGTCCCACTCGGCGCGGATGGCCGCGAAGATGCGCTTGCCCAGCCGCTTGTCTTCGACCAGCTCGACATAGCGCGAGGCAATGCGCAGGTCGCTCTTGGCCAGCACCATGTCCAGGTTGGACAGCAGCGTGCGGAAGAACGGCCACTGGCGGTGCATGCGCTGCAGCAGCTCCAGCCGCGCGGCCCGCTGCTTCTTGTCTTCGCCCAGGAACTGCTCGACAGCCGAGCCGAAGCCGCACCAGCCCGGCAGCGCCACGCGGCACTGGCCCCAGGAGAAGCCCCAGGGAATGGCGCGCAGGTCCTCGATGGCGCGGGATGCCTTGCGCGAGGCCGGGCGCGAGCCGATGTTCAGCTCGGCGATCTCGCGGATGGGCGTGGCGGAGAAGAAGTAGTCGGTGAAGCCTGGTGTCTCGTAGACCAGCGCGCGATAGGCCGCCATGCTGCCCTGGCTGAGCTGCTCGGCGGCCTCCAGGAAGGCCTTGGGGGCGGCCTTGGTCGGGTGCAGCAGCGTGGCTTCCAGTGTCGCGGCGACCAGGGTTTCCAGGTTGCGCCGGCCGATCTCGGGGTTGGCGTACTTGGAGTTGATGACCTCGCCCTGCTCGGTCAGGCGGATCTGCCCGCCCACGGTGCCGGGCGGCTGGGCCAGGATGGCCTGGTAGCTCGGGCCACCGCCCCGGCCGACCGTGCCGCCGCGCCCATGGAACAACCGCAGCTGGATGCCGTGCTCGGCCTCCAAGGGGGCGAACATCTCGACCAGCGCAATCTCGGCGCGGTAAAGCTCCCAGTTGCTGGTGAAGAAGCCGCCGTCCTTGTTGCTGTCCGAATAGCCCAGCATCACATCCTGTTCGCCACCGCCCCTGGCGACCAGCGCGGCAATGCCGGGCAACGCGTAGAACTGCTGCATGATGGTGCCGGCATTGCGCAGGTCGCCAATCGTCTCGAACAGCGGCGAGACGATCAGGTCGGCATGCGCCTCTTCGCTGAGCAGGCCGCGCATCAGCCCGCATTCCTTCTGCAGCAGCAGCACTTCCAGCAGGTCGGACACGTCCTCGGTGTGCGAGATGATGTAGTGGCGGATGGCCAGCTTGCCGTAGCGGCGCCGGCCTTCGACCGCGGCCTCGAAGATGGCCAGCTCGCGCTGCGCCCATTCGCTGTAGTCCACGCCGCGCACGCGCAGGCTGCGGGCTTCGTTCAGCAGGCGCAGCAGCAACTCGCGGCGGGCGGTTTCGTCGAGCGCGCTGTAGTCGGGTTCGATGCGCGCCACGCGCAGCAGCTCGCCAATCACCGCTTCGTGCTGGTCCGAGCTCTGGCGCAGGTCCACGGTGGCCAGGTGGAAACCGAAGACCTGCACCGCGCGCATCAGCGGCGCCAGGCGCGGGCCGATCAGCGCACCGGCGTGATGGGAGCGCAGCGAGCGCTCGATCACCCGCAGGTCGGCCAGGAAGTCTTCCGGCGCGCGGTACGGGTCCTGCGGTGCCACGGCATGGCGCAGCGCCTCGGTGCCGGTCAGCTCGTGCAGCGTGGCGGCCAGCCGGGCGTAGATGCCGGTCAGCGCGCGGCGGTAGGGCTCGTCCTCGCGGTGCGGGCTCTTGTCGGGCGAGCTGTCGGCCAGCGCGATCATCTCGGCCGAGACCGGCGCCAGCATCTGCGAGATCGACAGCTCGGCGCCCAGCGTGTGCACTTCGGTCAGGTAGTGGCGCAGCGCGGTTTCGGACTGGCGCGAGAGCGCCAGGCGCAGCGTCTCGGCGCTGACGTTCGGGTTGCCATCGCGGTCGCCGCCAATCCAGTTGCCCATGCGGAAGAAGGGCGCCACTTCATGGCCGGGCAGCGCTTCCTCGACCTCGGCATACATGCGCGGGATCTGGCGCAGGAAGGTGGCGTGGTAGTACGACAGCGCGTTCTCGATCTCGTCGGCCACCGTCAGCTTGGCGTAGCGCAGCATGCGCGTCTGCCAGAGCTGGGTCACGCGGGCCGTCAGCAGTGCTTCGTTGATCCGGCGCTCGCTGTCGGTGCGCAGTTCGTCGCGCTGGCTGATCAGCTCGGCAATGGCGCGCTCGGCGTCCAGGATGCTCTTGCGCTGCACTTCGGTCGGGTGGGCCGTCAGCACAGGTGAGATGTAGGCCTTGGCCAGCGTGCCGGCAATGTCGGCGGCGCGGTGGTCGGCACGGGCGAGCTTCTCGAAGCAGTGGGCCAGCGAGCCTTCCTGGTGGGTGCCTGCCGCCTCGTGGTACATGCGCCGGCGCACGTGGTGGCGGTCCTCGGCAATGTTGGCCAGGTGCGAGAAGTAGCTGAAGGCGCGGATCACGCTGACCGTCTGGTCGGCCGACAGGTTCTTCAACAGCCGGTCCAGCACGCGCCCGGCGCTGGCGTCCTTCTTGATCCGGTAGGCCACCGAGAGCTGGCGCACCCGTTCGATCAGGTCGAAGGCCGGCCGGCCTTCCTGCTCGCGGATCACATCCCCCAGGATTCGGCCAAGTAACCGAATATCCTCCACCAAAGGCTTGTTCTTCTCGGTGGCATCACTGGAAGATGGCTTCGCCACCTTGGAAGATGCGGCGCGCGGCGGGCGCACGATGGGGGTCTTGGCGGGGGCGGCAGCACGCGGCATCGAAAGTCTCCGGATGGTGTAACCGAATTACCAATTCGCAATCCTATCAGTTGCCCGTGGCGGCGCGATAATTTCGGCATGAATCACACGCCTGCCTCGCCCACCTTTCCGCCGGTGTCGGCACCGATCCCTTCGCCGGTGGTCATCGCCACCCGCGAAAGCCGGCTGGCGATGTGGCAGGCCGAGCATGTGCGGGATCGCCTGGCCACCGAGCTGGGTCTGCCGGCCAGCCTGCTGGGCATGACCACGCGCGGCGACCAGATCCTGGACCGCAGCCTGTCCAAGGTTGGCGGCAAGGGCTTGTTCGTCAAGGAACTGGAGCTGGCCATGGCACGCGGCGAGGCGCACCTGGCGGTGCATTCGCTGAAGGACCTGCCGATGGAGCTGCCCGAGGGCTTTGTGCTGGCGGCCGTGCTGGCGCGCGAGGATCCGCGTGATGCCTTCGTGTCGAATCACTTTGCCGACCTGCAGGCCTTGCCGCAGGGGGCTTGTGTCGGCACCTCCAGCCTGCGCCGCGTGGTGCAACTGCTGGCCTTGCGGCCGGACCTGCGCATCGAACCGCTGCGCGGCAACCTGGACACCCGGCTGCGCAAGCTGGATGACGGCGGCTACGACGCCATCGTGCTGGCTGCAGCCGGCCTGAAACGCCTGGGCCTGGGCGAGCGCATCCGCTCGTTCTTCAGCGTCGAGCAAATGATTCCCTGTGCCGGCCAGGGCGCGCTGGGCCTGG